>CAZCRV010000005.1:13236-24507 GCA_964501175.1 uncultured Clostridium sp. | reverse complement strand
GCGCAAAAATCCCAAAGCAACCTCCGTCGTGGAAATCGCTTTGGGATTCTTACAAATTTATTTATTATTTATCTGACCACGATATTGACGATCTTACCGGGTACGGAAATTTCCTTAACGATGGTCTTGCCCTCGATCTGCTCTGCGATCTTGGGATCGGCCTTTGCGGCAGCGATCGCGTCCTCCTTGGAGCAGCCTACGGGCAGCATGACCGTTGCGCGAACCTTGCCGTTGATCTGTACGGCAACCTCTACCGTGTCATCAACCGTCTTGCTCTCGTCAAAGGTGGGCCAGGGCTCGTATGCGATGGTGTTGTCATGACCCATGATCTGCCAGATCTCCTCGCCGATGTGCGGGCAGATGCAGGACAGCATCTTGATCAGTCCCTCCGCGTACTCGCGGGAGCACTTGCCTTCCTTATATACTGCGTTGACAAAGATCATCATCTGCGAGATAGCGGTGTTGAACGCTAACTTCTCAAAGTCCTCGGTGATCTTCTTGACGCTCTTGTGGTAGATCTTTTCGAGCGCGGGCACGGCCTCGTCCACGACGTTGCCCTCTTCGGTAAAGAACGCCCATACGCGGTTAAGGAAGCGGCGTGCGCCGTCAACGCCTGCGTCGCTCCAGGGCTTGGAAACCTCCAACGGGCCCATGAACATCTCGTAGAGTCTGAGCGTATCTGCGCCATAATCTCTGACCACGTCGCTGGGATTGACCACATACTCAGGGAAACGCTTGCCCATCTTGATGCCGTTAGCGCCAAGGATCATGCCCTGGTGCACCAGCTTTTGGAAGGGCTCCTTGGTGGGAGCAAGACCCTTGTCGTACAGGTATCTGTTCCAGATTCTGGAGTACATCAAGTGCCCGACCGCATGCTCGGGGCCGCCGATGTAAAGGTCTACGGGCATCCAGTGCCTGAGCAGCTCCTGATTTGCAAATTCATCATTGTTGTGAGGATCGATATAGCGCAGGAAGTACCAGCTCGAGCCGGCAGAGCCGGGCATGGTAGAGGTCTCTCTCTTGCCCTTGATGCCGTTCTGATCATACTGCTTCCACTCGGCAGCATTTTCCAGAGGTGCCTTACCGCCCTCGCCCTTGTAGTTTTCCAGCTCGGGCAGAATCAGAGGCAGCTCCTCGTCGGGCAGCACGTGAACCTCACCATCCTCGCCGTGAACCACGGGAACAGGCTCGCCCCAGTAACGCTGGCGCGCAAAGACCCACTCTCTGAAGTGGTAATTGACCGTTCTCTTGGCAACACCCAAGCCTTCGAGCTTGCAGGTGATAGCCTCCTTGGCCTCTTCTACGGTAAGTCCCGTGAATTCCTCGGAGTTCACAAGGCGATAGCCCTTGCCCAGGTAGTCCTGTTTCTCAAATGCCCTTTCGGACACGTCCACATGGCCTAAGCGTTCGTCGCCGTCGATGACCTGGATCATATCGATATTGTGCGCGATCGCGTACTCAAAGTCACGCTGGTCGTGCGAAGGAACAGCCATAACTGCACCCGTGCCATAGCTTGCAAGCACGAAGTCACCAATAAACATGCGCACTTCCTTGCCGTTGACGGGATTGATACAGGTCACGCCCTTGAGCTCACAGCCGGACTTGGTCTTGTTGAGCTCGGTTCTATCCATATCGTTCTTTTTGAGCGTTTCGTCGATATACGCCTGAACCTCGTCCTTGTTCTGCACGCGAGGCATGAGCTGCTTGACGATCTCACCGTCGGGTGCAAGCACCATAAAGGTGATACCGTAGATGGTCTCAATGCAGGTGGTGAAGATCGAGAACTCGCCGCCGCCCACGATGTCGAACTTGACCTCCACGCCGGTAGACTTGCCGATCCAGTTCTTCTGCATCAGCTTGGTGGATTCGGGCCAATCGATCTCGTCCAGGCCCTCCAGCAGCTTTTCCGCAAATGCGGGCTGGTTGATGACCCACTGCTTCATATTCTTTCTGACTACGGGGTAGCCGCCGCGCTCGGACTTGCCATCGATGACCTCATCGTTGGAAAGCACGGTACCAAGCTCCTCGCACCAGTTGACGGGCATGTCGATATACTGTGCATAGCCGTCCAGGTACAGCTGCTTGAAGATCCACTGCGTCCACTTGTAGAACTCGGGATCGCTGGTCGCGATCATCTTGGACCAGTCGTAGTCAAAGCCCAGCTCACGCAGCTGGTTTGAAAAGGTCTTGATATTTTCCTGGGTAAAGCCGTTGGGGTGGTTGCCCGTGGTAACCGCATACTGCTCTGCAGGCAGGCCGAACGAATCGTATCCCATGGGGTGCAGCACGTTGTAGCCCTGCATTCTCTTCATTCTCGACATGATATCGGTAGCAGTATAGCCCTCGGGGTGACCTGCGTGCAGGCCTACGCCGGACGGATAGGGGAACATATCCAAAGCGTAAAACTTAGGCTTGGAAAAATCCCAAACGTCGGTCTTGAAGGTCTGGTTCTTCTCCCAGTACTCCTGCCACTTTTTTTCCACTTGTAAATGCTCGTACTTCATGATTTATATTTTTCCTTTCTGCCGCCCGTGAGGCGGTTGAGATAATGATACATAATAAAAAACACACCTTTAATTATATATTTTATTTATCTTTTTGTCAATAGTTTTGGGGCAAAAACAAAAGGGGCTGCCCAAAACAGCCCTTTTTCAGCCCTTTTTCAATTTCAAATTACTTACCCTTTCTCTTGCTTCGGACAATCACCACAGCCACAACGATTCCGCCCGCGATCAGCAAAGCCCCACCGCCTATGAGCGAGAAGCTGATGATGAGCTCGATCGGGATATAATTCGTAATATTTGTGATGGGCTTTACGGGGTTTTCCGACTCGGAAAGTGTAAACACCAGCTCTCCGTCCGGCAGTCCGTCACGCACAAGCACGTAGCCCGTTTCGGTCTTTTCAAAGCCCTCCAGGGAGCTTTCCGTAACATAAAACGGTGTGTTGATCACGATCTCCAAAGCACCAAAGCTTGCCCAGGTGAGAGCGGGTGACAAAAGATACGTGTAGGTATACACGTCGGGCTCATACCCAAGATCGATCGCCGGGTAGATGGGTGCGGTGACCGCGTTGACCACGCGCTCGCCCGGCGCGAGCACGATCTCGTATTCATACCAGCGCATCAGGCTGCCGCGAAAGCCGCTTGCATGGCGACCTGCCTCTGCGATGGGATATTGATCGTAATGGTTGCGTCCGTCCGTGACCTCCGCAACGGTGGCGTTATACCAATCCACCTGTGAAACGCCCGAATCCTCTCTCCAATTGGACAGCGCGAATTCCTTGAAGGTCATGGTCTCGATGCCCACAAGCTCCACCGAGCCTGCGATCTCTTCCTTGTCCTCCACGCCGCCGTTTTCATACGCCTTCCACTCGGGCATAGCGCTGAACGGCGTTCCGAACACGTACAAGTCAAACTCGTGCCCATTCTCGCGGACGCTCGTGCCGATTCTCATTTCCTTGTTTCTTTGCGTGTGTGCGCCCTCTTGATCGGGGAAATAGATGCGGTAAGAACCCATACCCTGCGGCACGTCAAAGGCAACGTCTGCCGCCCTGTACGTCTCGGTATCCACGCCGCTGATCTTGAAGGTGTATTTTGTCACGGTCAGGTCGGGAGAATAAAAATCATCCTGCACAAAGGAGTCCGAAAGCAGACCGAGATCCTTTTCAAGATCAAACTGACTGCCGTAGTAGGAAAGCGTGTGACGAAGTGTTTTTTCGATCGGCGCACCGTTGATCAGAACGTCGTATTTCTCGCCGTCCACGTGGTCAAGGCGCGTGCTCTCGTCGTAAAAAATCCCGTACTGCGGCTCGCAGCCGAACGGAAACAGCAGCGTTGCCGTGACGGTCATATCCGAAGGGTTATAAAACGTATATTCCGCAGTCACCTTGCCCGTATAGGCAAGAAACTCCTCCACCTCATGGTAATAGCTTTGCACAAATTCCTGCAGATCAAAGGTCAGCACTTCCTTTTCCACCACGATGGGGCTGTCGCCGTCCACGATGATGGCGCCCGATTGATCCACGCCCTCCCATTTGGATTGCGCAGAGTTTGCGTTGGCGGGAACAAGCAATACACCTGCCAGCAAAAGCACGGCAAGCAGACTTATAAGCGTTCTTTTCATATTTTATACCTCCTCTTTAGCCCCTCACCAATATAGACGGAAAAAATAAAAAATGGTTTCACATATCCGGGGAAATTTTTTCATTTTTTCGTTTGCCGAAAAATCCCCCACCCGATGACAAATTTTGTCCTCTGAAAATGACTTTTCCCCACCTTATTGACAAGCCTTTTGGGGTGTGATATAGTGAGAATATCGTAAAAAAATAAAAAATCAGGAGCGAAGAAAATGAAAAAAGCCGTCAAAATTCTGTTGTACGTATTCTTTGTGATCTATTGCCTTGCATTGGTCAAATTCCTTTTGCTGGACGGTCGGTATATCAACAACACGGCAACGGTGGGAGAATTTTTCGGCCGCTCCAATCTGATCCCCTTCAAAACGGTTTGGGATTATATCGTCAGATTAAAACAAGACAGAATCAACGCAGATATCGTGATCCGAAACTTAGTCGGAAATCTGATCGTGCTCTTCCCCCTGGGCTGCTTTTTGCCTTGTATGTTCGAATCCTGCAGAAAATTCTGGCGAGTCTTGGCCATCTGCTTTGGCCTTGTGCTGTGCGTGGAGCTCTCGGAGCCGCTTTTGCGCATGGGATATTTAGACATTGATGACTTTATCTTCAATCTTTCCGGCGCAAGCCTTGGCTACGCGATCGTCCATATTCCCTTTCTGAACAAGCTTTTGCGCAAGATCCACGTTTACGTTGAATAAAGGAAAAGCCGCTCGACAGCAATGTCATTCAGTTTAGAAAGCGCGATGCGCCCCGCCCCTGTCATCCTCGAGCAAGCAGCCCTCTTTTTAAGATTCTTCGCTACGCTCGAGAATGACAAAAAGAGGGCTGCGCCGCGAAGGATCTTGGGGCGGGGAGTATCATTTCCTTAACTTAATAGCATTGCGCTCGACCGAGCGGCTTTTCTACCGCAATTCTGCATTTTGCATTCTGCATTCTGCATTTCAAAAAATCCGGGCTGTATCACAGCCCGGATTTTTTGATTACTCTCCCTGGTAAACCTCAAGGATCTTGGAGATATCCTTTTCCATGGTCTTATCCTTGACTCTCTTGATCGCACTTGCAACAGAATCGTTGTTGGCATCCAGGCAGGTCTGGAACAGAACTGCGCAGGGATAGTCCTTGCTGAAGAAGTGTGCATAGCCGAAATCAAAGACTCTGTTACGGATGATGATGTCAACCATCTCTGCGGACTCTGCGTCACGCACGTTCTTGGACTTTGCAACCTTATCGTACAGGGTGTCGGTCACCATGTAGTAGGACGAGGATGCAAGTGCCTCCATCATGTGGCCGACAAAATCAAGTCTGTCGGTGCCAAGGCTCTTGGGCACGACCACCACGGATGCCGCGCCGTTGACAAAGCTCATGTAATCCTTCTGCTGAGTGTCATACTTGGGCTGAGGCAGCACGCCGTACTCCTCTTCCATATCCTTAAAGCCAAACTCGGAGTTGGCAATCTGCGTCAGCGAGCAGGAAACAAACAGTGCTCTGCCCTCGGTAAAAATGGTATATGCCTTGGTATGAATGCTCACGTCTTCAATGTACAGAGAATTATTGGTCATGAAGATGTTGTACACCTTGTCGTAAATGCTTTGGATCTTATCCTGGTCTACGCTGTATACAGGGTAATTATCCGCATCCTTGGTAAAGAAGGTGGCACCCGAACCGAAGAAGAAGTTGAACGGACCCGCCAAGTGCCAGCTGGTCATACCGTAATAGTCGTATCTGAAATCGATCTTACCGTCACCGTCAAGGTCCTTGGTCTGATCCTTGGTCAGCGTATTGAGCTCGTCCAGCGTCCATGCGCCGCTTCTTGCAAGCTCGTAAGGGTATTCCATGGATTGGTCGTCAAAATGATTCTTATTGAACGCAAGGCATGCCGAATACAATAGCGTATGGGGAACAAGGTCGCCCACGGTCAAAAACTGGTGGTTGCCGATGGTAAAGCCTTCTCTTGCATCCTGGTCCCACCAAACCTGATCGAAATCCACGTAGTCCAGCTCGTCCAGGTCGATCAGATAATTGTTGACCGCCAGATTGGTTGCAGCGTTGACCATGTGCTGATACACAAGATCGTATTCGCCGTTGCCAGAGCCAACGTCCTTGGCTACCTTGTCGCCAAGAATGGTATATTCGGTTTCAAGCAGCGTGTTGATGGTGATGCCGTAGGTGGACTCTAACTTGTCGTTTCTTCTGTACATCGCATCCTCAAGCGGATCAGAGGATGCCTCATCGCTGCCCGCGTCCATCTCGCGGTTGACCAGCAAGGACAGGGTGTTACCGTTGTAGTCATCGGTTGCGGTCAGCGCGGGGCTGATCCAATGTTCCTCCTCGACAGCCTCGGTCGTGGACTCCTGCTCGCCCTGTTCGGTTTCGGCGCAGCCTGCCAGCACGGCGGCAAGCATCAGCGCACAAAGCAGCATGGCAAGTAATTTTTTCATGCTTTTCTCCTTTTAACGTATGATTTTTAACATGTTCTCAATAGTTGGTATCCAATTATATCATGCGCATTTGCGCCTTGTCAATAGACCTCTTTGCTTTATTTCATAAAATCCTTGCGCGGTACAAAAAAGGGGCAAGACCATGCTTGACCCCTTTGAAATTACATTCTGACGGGTTTTCTTCTCTTTACAACGATCAGGATCACAATGCCCATTGAAACGATCAGAAGCGCCGTAACAACGCCCACGATCACCTCAACCGTCGTACCGCCCTCAACAATCTTAAACGTGGCATTGACCTGGACGTTTCCCTCGGGCATAACGAACGAATACACACCGTTCTCGGCCTTGACCTCAACCTCTTGACCGTTTGCAAGCACGACCACGGAATCGATCACGTACCCCTTGTTCGGATCGGGTGTAAAGGTGACCGTGTCACCCTCGTACGCTTCACCGGCCAGGTTCAGATCCCCATTCTCGGGCGCATTGCCGGTAATGCTGTACTTGTCCATAATCACAAAGGTGGAGAAATCCATGGTGGAGAACACCAGATAGCCATCCTCATGCTTGGAATCCAGCTTTTTTTGCGCACCGTCGTCCTCTACGTGGTAAACGTCCGCAGAATACAGGCCGCTGTAAGGCAGCATGACCGTCAGCTCTGTCATCAAGAATTGAATAGGAGCACCGTTTGCATCCAGAAGCTCAATCGTGTATGCTTCATATGCACCGTGCGTGCCCTTGGACATGCTGACCTTTGAGATCGCACCGCTCATCTGATAAAACGCGTCGATCTGAGCCTTGGGGAATTCCAGCACGGCATCTCCAAAGCGCACCTGCAAAACCTGCGCACCGGCTTCACCCAGCACGTCAAAGACTGCAGAAAGATCTGCGGCCTTTGCGCTGATGCTCAGCTCATAGCGGCCGCTTGCATCGCCGCTCATTTGCCCGACGCCTCCATCCGACGTGGGCGCCAGAGGAACGGGCTCAAAGCAAGCGGTGTAGGTCACAGGCGTGCCGTCTACCGGTGCAAGTGCCTGATCCCATCCGGAAAATCTATAATAATACGTTTCGTCAAACGGAATGGCGGGCGTACCGTTCGGATACGAGGGCGTGGTACCGTAAGCGAATTCAGCCGTAACGCTCCGATCGCCTACCACAAAGGTAACGGGGTGCTTGCGCAGCGTTTTCTTGAAGCACGCTACGTATTCGGTATCCTCGGTCACCTGCTCAAATTCTCTGTCCCAAGCAACAAATTCATATTCGTACTGCGCATCGGCATCCCTTTGCGGAATTCCTTCGAATTGCGCCATAGAGCCGTATTCAATTCGCACGGGAATCGTTTGATCGCCAATCACAAAATTGACTGTAAACTTACGCGTGACGGTTTCGAAGCGGGCAACGTAAGTGGCGTCCCCGGTTACTGCACTCAGCTCATGATCCCAGCCTCGGAATTCCTGCTCCAGTGTTTCGGTTGGAGGCAGCGTGGGAATGCCATCGTCAGTGCCCGGATATACAGGCATCGTGCCGTACTCATACACTTCTTTGGTGGAAACGCCATCCACGATCCAAGTCACAGTATAGGTGTTCACCGTAGTATCAAAGGCTGCAGTAAAGGTCATGGGCCCCGTCAGCAGAGGGAATTCCCAAGCGTAGGTATATTTGTTGCCCTGCTCATCCTGCCAACCGGCAAACGTATACGTGTACTGCGCATCGGGCGCCTTGACAGGCTTTTGCAACGGAACTGCATCGGAGAGGTCTTTGCCATACACGTATTCCTTTTCGATGGTCGAGCCGTCGCCCATCACAAACACGACCTTATGTCTGTTGGGCTCGGTGCTGTACTGTGCTGTGTAAGTCACGTCATCGTAGATTGCGCCAAATTCCTTATCCCAACCGGTGAAGGTATAGATAAACTCAGCGGAGGGGGATTTATCGGTTGAGCCGTCAAATTCGGGAGTAGAGCCGTAAGGCCAGACCTGCGTGATCGGTTGGTCTCCCACGTTCCAGGTGACAATGCATTCTCTGGGAATGGGTCTGTAGGAGGCATACACCTCAATATTATCCGAAACTACGCTCAGATCGGCCGGCTCTCCGTTCTCATACACCCAACCGTCAAATACAAACGAATGCTCTCCGACGGCCTTGATGGTGGGAAGCGCAAGCTCTGCGGGATATTCGCCCGCTTCGCCGCGAAGCACGTAATCATAACCCAGATAGGTCTGCTGTTCGTCGCTGTTATAGAAATGCACCAGACAAAAACGCTCGTCTCTGTCCAGAACAGCGGAATGGTTGGCTGCTGCGGTCAGCGTCACCGTCTGAGGCGCACCGAACAGTTCCCTTTCCGTGATCAATCCCTGCAGATATGCGTCGTACAGAGCCACAAGCGTAGCGTTCCAAGGCAGCGCGGGAGGCGTTCCGGGATGTGCAACGGTTTCTGCGGGAGGCAGGGGCTCATCCATGGTGCCGGGGTCCTGCATATCAGCGGACATTTCATCCGGTGAGGTAATCACGCCAAACTCGGGCAACGCAGGCTTTTCGGGCGCTTCGAGCACGATGGTGGGAGCCACGGGCTCACTTGTTACCTCACAGGACTCGGGATCCTCGGGAGGCGTGGGCCAGGCTGCATAGGGCTTGGCCTGGTTGGTATCAACTGCGGGGCGCAGACTCGGGTCTACCAGCTCGGCAACCGTTTGGTGACCGTGATAATCTATCTCGAAATCCGGATCCAGCAGCAGCTTATCGTTCAGGGTGTTGTTGATCACGTAAAGCGAGCCCAGCATACGCAGCATAGCCGGAATATAATCCGGATATTCCTTTTCCAGCGTTGCGTACACAATGCCGTTTTTATAAAGCTTGTAAACGCCGTCGTACAGCTGCTTTAAGTGCTTGATCAGCGTGGAGTACTGTCTGATATAGTATACGTATCTTTCCTGGTCAGACTCAAGCGAGCGATAAGTCTCGCAGAAATTCTGAATGATGGGGGTAGATTCCACCACCGCATCCACAGCGCTTTCCTCCAGCACCGAAAGCTGCTCGCGCTTTTCCACGATCACCTGGCCAATTCGGTCATCCAGGGTCGTATCCATAAAGGATTTGCCCGTCACGGGATCCTTCTTATCCATCAGCTCCAGCAAAGAAAGCTGATATTGCGCCATGGAAAGCTCACTTTGATAGGTCTGATACAGCTCGGGATAATGATTTTTATAGGCAAGATACATTGCGTATTTCTCACACAGATCACGATAGGTGGACCAAGCGATCGCATTTGCGGTATATTCCGCATATTCCGCATCATAGATCTCCATTTCAGCCCAGTAGTCCAGGCACAAAAGATAATCCTGATACAGGGCCACCTTGTCCAGATGGTCGCGGTACGCGTCCATTTCTTCCCGGTAGCGCGTCCAGTCCTCTTGATTTTCATGATACGCATTCAGCTCAAACCGATACTGCTCCAACGCGGTCTGATAGATTTGGTAATCATCGGTCAGAGAAACCGCGGTATCATACGCAAAGTTGACGAAATCATTGAGCGTTTCTCCCGAAATCACGAATTCCGAGGTGTATTCCACAGTCATAAGTACGTTGCTTGACCAAGCAATTCCCCGCACCGCAGCGCGGTAATACCCCTCGCCTACATCTGCTGCGGGTTCAAATCGAGCCGACTGTCCGCCAACCACCAATCTGGCGGGCGTCCAGTATATTTCATAGTCGTAGGCGGCATCAAAGATATAATCCTTCATGACAACAACACTCAGCTCTCCAAGCTCACCGTCATACGAAATTTGCGGGTTGACGATAGAGGGACGCTTGTATGTCAAAACGTTTTGCCCGGGGAACTCGTCGCGGATTGCATTTTTTTCCTGCTCGGTCAGCTGCTTTCCCAAAAGCTGCTCCAGCACGTCGCCCATATAGGTCGTGCCATACTTATTGGCACCCATGCTGTAATCCAGATCGGGATAGCTCTCAGCCGCCAAAGCAGATAGCTGAGAAGCGTCTTGCGCAGAGACTACCCCCGCCAAACTGCTGATCAATAGTAAACAGGTGGTTAATAATACAATTATCTTTTTCATTCATTCTTGCTCCGATGCTTATTCTGTAGTTGTCTCAGGCTCAATTCTCAAATGCACCACATGCTTAGTACCATTGAGATAATAGGTTACAGTGTTGTTTGTAATGAGCTCGAAATATATCTCTCCATCGCAGAGGTCTACGCCATTATACTTGACCTTCCCATCGATTGTTTCCAACAGCACTGTATCAATCAATACAGCACTTTCGCCACTTTTTTCTACTTTATTAGCTTTCCAAAGTCTTTGATTGATAAATTCCACAGCAGCCTGCTCGCGGCTGCTAACTGTTGCAGCATTACTCACCTGCGCCGACATACGAGCGCCTGTGATCATAAAACCGGTCACAGCCGCCATAACCACGCCCAAAACCGCGATCACCGCGATGACTTCTACAAGGGTCACGCCCTTGTTATTCTTTCTCAGTTGGTTATCCTGCATTGTAGCTTACCTCCCAACTGATAATCGTTCGGGTGACCTTGGTAGTGACCGCAGTCGTTTCTTCAGTTGTCTCTTCAGTTATCTCTTCAGTTGTCTCTTCAGTTGTCTCTTCAGTTATCTCTTCAGTTGTCTCTTCAGTTGTCTCTTCAGTTGTCTCTTCAGTTGTCTCTTCAGTTGTCTCTTCAGTTGTCTCTTC
>CAZCRV010000005.1:0-13136 GCA_964501175.1 uncultured Clostridium sp. | reverse complement strand
TCTCTTCAGTTGTCTCTTCAGTTGTCTCTTCAGTTGTCTCTTCAGTTGTCTCTTCGGATGGAACTATCTCCTTAACAACCTTCATACCAACTGTAATAGTTACAGAATTGTACTCAATTATGAAAGTCTCACTGTATTCTGTTGATTCTGCATCAGCCAAAGACGCGGGTGAATTCACCGTTATTATCGCCTCGGGCCATTTGGCTTTCAATTCCTCTATATCAATCGTTTTTTCCGAGCTAACCCGAATCATCTCCACCACCGCATCTGCTGCGTAGTAGTTTTTGATATTTTCCTGTTTTTTTACTGCGTTTTGGTAGTTTTTCAGCGTCATGCCCATGGCGATCATGGAAAGCACGCCCACAAACATGACGGTGACCACAACGGCATACAAAACCTGGCCGCGGTTATCCTTGATAAACTTCTTTTTCATGGAGCAATCACCCCTTCCAAAATCAGATTATCTCCGGTTGGGCCCGCTTCTCCGGAATATATTGTAATAGTGTAATACAGTACTATCTCGTTTTCATCTACCGTCTCTGTTACGAGATCATAATCAATGCTGATTCCATCATCGGAGATATCCCCTACCCTGTCAAGTTCCGCCTTTACTTTGTTAGCCCAAGTAATTCTGTCTTCCTTTTCCGCCTCTGATACCTGAATCCCCTTCAGCGTTTCCATCAGATTCTGCGCTTCGGTATACTCATAGTACACCTGCGAGGCCTTTGCATTGCCTCTTTGCGCCATGACAAAGGCAGAAAGACACGGCACGATCACGATCGCCAACAGGCCAACCGTCACCAGCACTTCCATCATGGTAATACCCTTTTGATTTTTCAAGAATTTTTTCATGTCCTTCTCCTTTCTCACGTGTTATTTATAATGTATCGTAAGCTCACTCTTGGCTCGGGGTTTGCTCTTCGGTGGGCTCGTCACCCGCAGGCTGGTCACTTTCGGTGGTATCCTCGGGCTCCGTCGGGGTCTCAATAACGGGCAGATCGTCCTCGGGCAGCTCTGCTTTGTATATAGCAAGCAAGGTTTTAAGCTCGGTGTTGGGGAACAATTCCTGGAGATAACTGTACATTTCAAGCTGGTCGTTGTAATCCTTGCTATCATCACCGTACTTTTCCAAGAAGCCCATGACCTCTTCTTCGGTGCGGTATTTCTTCTTCAAGATCCACAAAAGCTCGGTTTCGGGATATCCCTGGCTCATAAGTCGGTCACGCACCTGCTCCAGCGTCAAGCCCTCATCGTCCATCCACGCTTCGATCTCCTCGGGCGTGTAATCGCTCATGGGGCCGAAATTCCCGTTATCGGTCGCTGCACCAAAAATGCTGTCAAGTTCGGTAGAGATCTCCTCGTCAATCACGGGAGGAACGTATTCCGCATCCTCCCTGAGCAGATAATAATGAAGGATAATGATATTGCCCTGAATGCTCTGATTCTGCGAGTTGTACTGGATAGTCAGCGTATAAACCGACGCATAGAAGTCATCATTTTCATTGAAATATGCGATCAGGTTCTTAAGCCCCTCGTACGTTGCGTAATAAGGAATGCTGTACGCCTCGTAGCAAAGCAGCATGCCGTTGGAAAGCTTGGTCAGCTGGTAATCCTGGCCGTAGTTGACCGTGGGCATACGGATGCCCGTCTCGGACTCTATCTTCGCAAGGAACAGGATATCATCCTCCTCGCGGCTCTCGCCCGGGAAGCTTGCCAGCTTATCCGCCGTATCCTGCATGAAAATATTGTCGGCGGGATTCTGCTTGACGTATTCGGTAATTGCCTTCATCCAGGCAAATCTGTCTCTTGCGTTGCCGTCGGTTTCCAGGCGGTCATACATCTGCTGGATCTTGTAATCAATTTCTTCAAGGTAATTGTCCAAAGCATCTCGCTTCGCGATAGCCTCGTCCGCTTGCTTTTGCAGCGCATCCTTCTTGGCCTGCATCTCAGGGATCAAACCGCCCGTCACCACAGTCTCGGTGATGGTTTCGCCGTTTTCATCCTCGCGCGTTGTGGTGGTGGTTGTACCCTTGAGCTCGGCAATCTGCTCTCTGATGGCAGCCACGCCCAGCTCCTGCAATTGAGAGTCCACGGTTTCCACCTCGGTGCCAATGGTCTCAAGGCAGATTTCGGACTGATCAGGCGTGACGATCACGCTATGGAAATCCGCGTCTCCATACGAAATCTCGGCCAAAAAGCTGCCAATGACCTCGTCTGTTGCGCGCAGCTGCTCGATCTCATCGGCTACCTTGACGCTCTCGCCCTTGAATTTTGCCTTTTGTGTTTCCAAGGAGCGCAGGATCATTTCGCCAAGCTCGTCATCCGCGCCCATGGAAGGCAGCACCTCAGAGATCAGCGCGCTGAGCTCCATGCGCGTCTTGAGACGTGTTTCGGACAAGGACTTATTTTCCTTTTGAATGGGCTGATATACCACAAAAGTAGTGGCAAGCAGCAAAATCGCACCGATACCCGTCAGCAGCAAGGCCGACAGAAGCTGAAACAGCAGATTCTTGGAGGCCTCGGGACTTACGCTCTCGCGCTGCTTTTTTTCGGGCTTGACAGCCTGTTTTGTGCTAAACTGCGTCAAATGTCCGGTCTTTTGCTCGGAGGTCTTTTGTTCTTGCGCCTGCAATGCTGCTTCTTGTGCTTGAAGTGCTTTCTTTTCAAGCAGCTTGCTCTTTTGCTTTTCCTTGGATTCGGCGCTCGTGTGCTTAGGCTGCACAGGCTTGGAAATTTTATAGCTTCTCTTGCTCTTTCCTAACGGCTTATTGATCTTGCCGTATATTCCGCTATCCTTCTTCTTATAATGCTCTTTCTTCTTATTACTGTTAAGCGACATGGTATGACCTCCTTTCTTACTGTTCTCTTTGCTCTCTGAACGCCTCGGTATACTTCAGCGCCACCGTGAAGCGGACGCGCTGGGTGGGATTGGGATCGCCCTCGATCTCCTCCTCAAACAGATCGGAGGAACCGCCATTGACAATGGTCAAGCCAGAAATCGCTTGAATCTCAATCGTTTCAAACTCGCGCAGCGTCTGGATAACGTACACGACCTGCTGCTTGCTGGTCACCTCAATGCCCATATTGATGCCTTGATCGGTCACGGCGATGGCGGTTACGGTAAAGGTAGAGGGCATCTTATCCTCCAGCTCCTCAATAAACGCAACCAGGTTGTCGTTGTTGGTGTTCATGTATTCCTCATCCAGCGTGTACATGATCTCCTCATACCACGTCCAGATGCTCTTGGAAAAATCGTCGTATATCGCGTACATGTATGTGTAATCGGCTTGCGCAGAATTAAAATCGTTCTCCACTTGGATACACTCCTGCTGTAACATCTCGTAGATCTCAGCCAGCTCCTCGTTCTCTGCCAAAAGCTCCTCGTACACCGCTCTGTCCTGCTCCAGCTGATTCAGCTTTTCCTTGTAGGTGATCAGCAGATCGCGGATCGACTCTGCGTCAAGCTTTGCATTCTTGACCTCGGCAACCTCGGCAAACACCTCGATCTTTTGCTGATAATCCTCAATGCGCTGCTTGATGCTTGCATTCTCGATCAGCACGCCTCCCGCCATCAATGCAGAAGCCAGCAGACAGATCACGAAAATCGATGCGCCCGCGAGCAAAATCACGTTGCGCTTGACAAACGAGACTCTTTCCAGCCAGCGACGCTTGGCGCAAATGTTCTCCAGCACCATATCCTGCGCCTTGTCAATCAGATTCAAGGGGCTCAGGCATGCGCCAAGGCAGGGCAGATACAGGCCGTATTCCACGCTCGGCTCGTCCTCACTCTCGGTCACGTTGCCGCGAGGAATGCGGTGCTGCATATCCAGATCATCAAACAGCTTATCGGTAAAGGTAGGCAGCAGGATTCCCGCGCCAACCACCGTGCCGTATATCCGTCCGTTTCCGTAGCCCTCGGTGGAATAATAGTATTCAATGATGCGGGTAATGGCCATGGCCAGCTCGGACGCTTTACGATGCGCTCCCGCAATAATCTCTCGCTTGGTGTCGGGATCAAGCTCTGCAGGCTCGTATCCGCAGATCTCGCCAACCTGCTGCGAGTTCAAACTCAGAAGCTTATCAAAATCCTCGCCAAAGCCCAGAGAAATGGTTCTTTGCAATCTCACGGTGCCATCCTTGATAAAGGTCAGCTGCGTACCGTTGGAATACAGGTTGGCCACCATATAAGTGCTGCCCTCCAGGTCAAACTGCTCGCTGATCACCAAGGGGTTGACACCCACGGCCTGCAGCACGCTGTTGCCCGAAATATCAATGGCCGCAATGCCGATCTCCATCATCTTCGCCAGCGCATAATACGAGGAGATCAGCGCCTTGGGCACCGCTCTTGCCAGAACGCGCAGCATCTTGACGCCGTTCTCAACCACCTGCTCCTGTACCGAATAATCCAGCTTATAGTCGCTGACGTCCACGGGAAAATAATCCTGGGCGTTGGTGTTGATCATGGTCAGAATCTGTGCGCGCTTGATATTGGGCAGCATGATCTCACGCGAGATGATGCGGTCCGAATTGACGCAGAACACGCCACGGTCGGTCTTGATGCCATGCGCGCGGATCTGATCGCGCAGCAGCGCGGCAAACGATTCGGTTGCCAAAAGCGTGCCGTCACTCTCCACCGTTCCCGCAGGGGTCAGCAGCGAAAAGGACTGAATGACCGAGATGCTCTTTGCATGCACGTGCAGCTCGGCAATCTGCGTCACTCCGTTATCTATTTGTATTGCAAGTAAGTGCTTTGAGCGAAACGACTGGCTCATTTGAAATACCTGTTCCTTTCAAAATTACGATTTTCTATGAAGATATTTGCCGCTTACAGACCCAGCATGGAAAGATACCAGGTAATGACGGCATCGCCGAACAGCGCGGCCAAGAACACACCGATCGACAGATAGGGGCCCATGGCAAGCACGTGCTTTTCCCCCGAGATTTTCATACGAAGGATATGTACCAAAGAGCCGATGATACAGCCCAGTACAAATCCAAGCAAAGCAAGCTTCCAGCCAAGCAG
Source organism: uncultured Clostridium sp. (assembly GCA_964501175.1). Lineage (GTDB taxonomy): Bacteria > Bacillota > Clostridia > Oscillospirales > CAG-272 > SVQP01. Next base: position 8,113 of record CAZCRV010000005.1, on the reverse strand, counting down.
CATGCCGCACGTAGCCATCAGCTTGACGTCTCCGCCACCAATCGCCGCGCCCTTTGACAAATAAAACAACAGCAGCAGCGGCAGGCTGATCGCGAAAAAGCCGATGACGTACTCATACCAATGCGGCAGATCAAACACAAGAGCCATGACGCCCAGGGCAAAAATGAATACGTTGTAGCCAAACGGGATCTCGTAGGTGCACCAGTCGATCCAGGAAAGCGAGAGCAGCGCAGCAGCTGCAAGGCCGAGCAGAATGGCGTTGGCACTCCATCCGAGCACAGAAAACGCCACAGCCCACAACAGCGCCAGCACGCAGATAAACGCGACGCAAGCCTTTGGCGAAAGCTTATTTTTTTCAAGTTTTATCAAACAGCGGTTGACAAACGGGATTGAGGCCGCCCCCGCGCCCGCGCCGCACAAAGCAGCACCGCCTATCAACAATGCAGAATGCATATCTTCTCCTTAAGTACGGAAAATTACAGATACTGATCGTACATGCTGTACATCTCAAACATGGGCAGCAGCACGCCGATCGCCACCGTGCCGACCACCAGGCAAAGCAGAATGATGATCATGGGCTCCAGCATCGCCATCATGTTTTTGGTTGCTGCCTGCACCTCTTCGTCATAATACTCCGAGAGCTTATCCAGCATTTTTTCCAGATTACCCGATTCCTCACCGATTCTGACCATGTGAATGACCATAGGCGGGAACAAATTGCTTTGCTGCAGCGAATCGGCCAGCGAGGTACCCACCGCAACGCCCTCACGGGCGCGCAGCAGCGCGTCCTTGAAATATACGTTGGTCATACTGCGAGATACGATTTCAAGTGCCTCAATAATGGGCAGACCCGATGCAGTCAGCGTAGCAAAGGTGCGCGCGAACTGCGCGGACGCGGTCTTGACCGTCAAAAGCCCAAACACGGGCAGATGCCGCGCGATCCAGGCAAAGCAATACTTACCCGGCTTGGTGCGCGAGAACAGCCAGACCGAAAGTCCAAGCACCGCTCCCACGATCAGAATCAGCCACCAATATCCCACAAAGAAATCACTGATGCCCATAATCACGCGCGTAATCCAGGGCAAGGTCGCGCCCATGTCGTCAAAGATTCCCTTGAAGGTAGGCAGCACGAACAGCATCATGATAAACATGACGATGATGACCACGATCAATACCACGACGGGATAGATCATTGCCTTTTGCAAGGCAGCCTTGGTTTTATTGGCATTTTCATAATAATCCGCCATGCGCGAAAACGAGACCGACAAATTGCCCGACGCCTCGCCCGCTGCGACCATGTTGACAAACATGGGGGCGAAAATGCGCTTGCCCTGCTTACGCATGGCGTCCGCCAGCGTCTCGCCCTGCTGGATTTCCTTCTGCGTGCGGAAGATCGCCTTACGCAGCGTTTTATTCTCGGTCTGCTGACCCAGCAGATTCAAGGCCTCGGCCACAGGCACGCCCGCGTCGATCACGCTGACAAACTGGTGACAGAACACACTCAGATCACGCGCCTTGACGCCTTCCAGAAACGAGATCTCAATATCCTTGGTCAAAAGGCTCTGTTCCTTGATCTCAATCGGGGTCAGACCCTCTGCCAGCAGCTGCAAGCGCGCCTGCTGCGCGTCGGGCGCTGTCACGCTCCCCTTCTTTTTGCTGCCTGATCTGCTGATTGCTTCATATCCGTAACTTGGCATTATTTACTCCTTGATACCCTGACATCAGTAAGCAAAGCCCTCCATCTTTCTGGTCAGCTGTTGCTCGTCCTCTGCGTATTTCATAGCCGTCTCCTTGGTAATGGTTCCCTTGAGATACAGCTCGTATAAATAGTCGTCCTTGGTCTGCATGCCAAACTTTTTTCCGGTCTGCAGTGCGGACGGAATCTGCGGAGTCTTACTCTCGCGGATCATATTTCTGATCGCCATGGTGGGGATCAGCACCTCGTAGGCCGCGGTGCGCTTGCCGTCGGTGGTGGGCACCAGGTTCTGACACACCACGCACTCCAGCACCGTGGACAGCTGCACGCGGATCTGCGCCTGCTGCTCTGCGGGGAATGCATCGATGATACGGTCAATGGTGGACGAGGTGTTATTGGTATGCAGCGTGGCAATGACCAGGTGTCCGGTCTCAGCTGCGCTGATGGCAATCGAAATGGTCTCGGTATCACGCATTTCTCCGACCAGAATGACGTCGGGGTCCTGACGCAGCGCTGCACGCAGCGCCGCCGAGAAGGACATGGTATCCACTCCTACCTCACGCTGGTGAATGATACTCTTATCAGAGGTATGTACGTACTCGATCGGGTCCTCAAGCGTGATAATATGACGCTTGTGGTGCCTGTTAATGTGATGGATCAGAGCGGCTTGCGTGGTGGATTTACCGTGGCCTGTAGGCCCTGTGACCAGAATCAGGCCCTTTTGCTTGCCCGAAGCACGCACGACCGCCTCGGGTGTGGCGCATTGGGTGGTGGTGGGAATGCTGAACGGCAGCAAGCGCATGGCTGCCGCGGGTCTGCCGCTTTCCATGTACAGGTTGCAACGCAATCTGCCGCAGCCCTCCAGCGCAAATGCAAAGTCTACCTCACCGTTTTTTTTCAGCGTGGCACGGGTACGCTCGTTGAGCATCTCGTCAAAGATCCCACGGACGTCCTCGGTGGTCATCACGTAAGGATCAAAGGACAAAAAATCGCCGTGCACGCGGTATTCCACGGGTCTGCCGACCGTCAGATGGATATCCGAGCAGTTATGTTCCGCACCGGTCATCAGAATTTGTCTTATGGTGATCATATCTATCTCCCAAAATCAGTCATCAGTTATCATAGGAAACGCCCAAAATCTCCTGGAAGGAGGTTGTTCCCTCCAGTACCAGCTTGACAGCGTTCATACGCAGCGTCTGCATGCCATCGGCAAGTGCCTGCTGCTTGATCTCCTCCGCCGTTGCGCGCTTGTTGATCAATCGCTTGACAGAGGGGCCAAGCTCCATGATCTCGTAAACGCCGATTCGACCGTAATAGCCCGTGCCGTTACAGCTCTGGCAGCCGCAAGGCTCCCAGATATTGGTGGGAACTTGCGGATCAAGCCCCATGAATTCCAGCTCATATTCCTCAGCGCGTCGCTTCTTTTTGCAGCTGGGGCAAAGTCTGCGCACAAGTCTTTGCGCAACGATACCCACCACGGAGTCGGCGATCAGATAGGAATCCACGCCCATATCCAAAAGACGCGTGACCGTATTGGCAGCCGAGTTGGTATGCACCGTGCTGACCACCAAGTGACCCGTAATCGACGCCTGGATTGCGATCATCGCAGTCTCAACATCACGGATCTCACCGATCATGATAATATCGGGGTCCTGACGCAAGATAGAGCGCAGCGCGCTTGCAAACGTCAGATCCGCCTTGGGGTTGACCTGCACCTGGTTGATGCCGTCAATATTTGCCTCGACAGGGTCTTCTACCGTAACGATATTGACCTCCTCTCGGTTCTTTTCACTGAGCACCGTGTAAAGCGTGGTCGACTTACCCGAACCTGTAGGACCCGTTACCAGCACGATGCCGTTGGGGTACGACATGATATGGTCGAATTTTTTCATGTCGTCATCGGTCAGACCCAGCGTTTTCTTGTCTCGGTTCAAGCTCTTTTTGAGTGCAAGACGCATAACGCATTTCTCACCGTAGGTGGTAGGCAGCACGGATACACGGATATCGTATTCTCTACCGTCCACGAAATAGGTCATTCGGCCGTCCTGCGGCTTTCTCTTTTCCGAAATATCCATGCCCGCAAGGATCTTGACTCTTGCCAGCACTGCGCTGGTCAGCTCATCCGAATATTTATGTCTTGTATACATGACGCCGTCAATACGGAAGCGCACACGCAGCGACTCCTGCAGCGCCTCAATATGAATATCCGACGCTCTCTGTCTCGCGGCCTGCTCAAGCAGCGTATTGACCAGCACGACGATGGGGGCGGAGCTGACGTCCTCACCGCGCTCCTCCTCAACGGCAACCGCGTTTTTCTCGCGTTCCTTGGTAAAGCGGTCCACGGCCGAGCGCATAGTCTCGGTTCCGTAGCACTTGTCGATGGCGTTCATGATCGCAGTCGCTGTTGCCACCACGGGCTCCACGTTCATGCGGGAAAGCAGCTCCACGTCCTCAATCGCGCCTGCGTTCATGGGGTTGAACATTGCCAGCTGCATCACGGGATGTGCGCTTTCATTCAGCGCGACCGGCACGATGCGGTGTTTTTTAAGAATATTGATGTCCACGCGGCGGATCAGCTCGTCGTCCAGCGTTTTGCCCTCAAGCTCGATCAAAGGCAGCCCATACTTGAACGCAACAGCCGCGGCGATGTCCTTTTCTGCCGCAAATTCGCGCTCGAGTATCAGCTCCTGCTCGCTCTTACCCGTTCTGCCGCCCTGCATGATTTCAAGGATCTGGTCGGCCTGTGCACGGGTCATCTGGTGACGTTCCACCAATATCTCACTGATTCTCTTTTTGGATGTCATCTTGCATTCCCTTCTCGTTTACCGAATGATACGGAAGCGCTACCTTGACCGTGAAGCGATTTCCGTTGACCTCGGACGCCATCGCACCGCCGTTGTTTCTGCAAAGGCTGCGGATAATACTCATGCCGTAGCCGTGCGAGGCGCCGTCTTTCTTGGTGGTCAGATACCTACCGTTATGCTGTACAAAATACCCGTCACAGGAATTGATACAGGTGAAAAATACTTTATTTTCGTCCGCATGGATCTCAAGTCTGATCCAACGCTTATGCACATCTGCCAGCCTCAGGCACGCTTCAATGGCGTTTTGCAGAACGTTGTTGAGCAGCGAGCAAAGATCCGAATCCGCAATCGAAAGCTCGGGCAGCACCGCAATATCGGTCTGCAGCGAGATCTGCAGCCTTTCCGCCTTTCTGGAAAAACTCATGACGATATAATCGATCATAAGGTTATTGCTGTACTTCAAGGGGGCAATGGCCCGACCGTCGGTCTGCAGCTTTTGCAGATATTCACCGAGGCGGTCGTATTCCCCTTGGGTGTACAGCATATTGCAGGCGTTGATGTGGTGCATGGTTTCATGCTTGATACGGCGAACCTCGTCCACTCGCTCCCTGACCGCCGCAGCATACCCTTGCGCGGATTCCTTTTCATAGCTCAACACGCGCACGCTTGTCTTATTGTGCGTCAGCTCGGTGATCAGATTGACAAATAAGATCAGAATCAGATTGATCAGCACCATGCGCTGCAAATAGTACTCGCGCAAGGGATGCAGATTGAGATTCTGCACGATCTCGGTAAAGACTCTGTGTTGCATAAACAATCCGTTTCCGTCACCGATCACGGCAATGAGCGTCAAAGCAAGCGCTATGCACAACTCCACGACCAGCAAGGGGCAGAACAGCATATAAAATCCGTTGCCCTGCTTGGATTCCCTGAATCCAATGATCATCACGCCAATCAGTGCAGCACAGAACAAAACGTCTCCCACAAGCTCCACGTATCTCAGAACGGCCGGGAACAGACCCGTGACAGACAAAAGCGCAAACAGCGTGCAGAACGCATACTCAACGATCAGAACACCGCTGACAAACCCGCGATAACGCGCGGTCTTCGTGTAAATACACAGCAGCAGCGGGATGGTGGAAAGGTGATACAGCGTGCCTGCCAGCGTGCGGATCAGATAATTGAGCGCACCGCTGCCTACGTTGAACAGGTTCAGGCAGTACACCAAATAAAACAAAATGCTCCAAAGCAGCAAAAGTATGTAATGATCCGCTATGTCCTCGGTCCACAGCTGCATCAGAAATGCCGAGCAGCAAAAGGCAAACATGAGCAAAAGCAGGAGCAAGAGCACGTAGTCGTCAAGCAGCACGTGTATCAAGCTGTTGATACCGTCCGTACCGATCATAAGCGCCTCAAATGCATCGGAGGCGAAATACGAATCGGAAAATTGCAGGAACATGATTCCGATCACGCAAAAGACCAACACGGAAAGCGCAGTCCACAAAAGTGCTGCACGCTTATATTCCCAGGCATATTTGATCTTTTCCCGAATGATTGCTATTTTCATGGTCCCGCCCCCTTTCATTCGGATTTTGCCGATTTCAAACAGTATCAGCATTATAATTCTTCATCATATTTTATCACACTCTATCTGTTCTGTCAAGTTTTTCGCATGAACGGACGTGTTTTCAGCACCAAACGGCAAAGACAAACCGTCATCGGGGCAAAGCTCTGCCCATTTTTTCTAAATGTGCCTCGAATCGGCATCATTTGTGCGGTGTTTCCATCAAAAAGCTTGTTCGTGCCCCCTGTCGGAAAAGTCCTCAAACCCCCCCGAATTTTTGAATATGTTTCGTTTTTGTTTATTTTTTAATTTTTTGTTTATTATTTCCATACAAAAAAGCTCTTGCGCAAAGCAAGAGCTTTTCATTCATGGGTTATTCACCATCCACCTCGTCCTCGTCCTCATCGCCCTTTCCTGCCGTGAGCTGAGCCTTGAGCATCATATCCTTGACCTTCATCAGGCGAGTGGTGTTCCCGCGGTCGTTTTCATCCAGCTTCATCTTGATCGACTTGATGGTAGCAAGATACTTGGGGATCATGATATATTCCAGGGCGTTGACGCGACGGCGGGTCTTTTCGATCTCCTGTGCCAGCAGCTGTACCGTTTTTTCGCTTTGGGCAAGCGCCACCAGATCCTCAAGCAGCGCATTCATCTGCGAGAGCGAGGCATCCAGCTCACCCGAGGTAAACGCAAGTCCGTAATTATAGCTGTCCTGTCCGTCCTTGCCCATAATCTCCAGCGTAAACTCGGGCACGGTCACGCTCATGACGTTGCGGTAGCGCACGTCCAGCTTGCCCTCCTTACCGGGCAGCATGAGCGACTCCTCCAATACCGCAGGACCCGACACAGCCCCCGCGATCGAAAGGCTGCCGTACACGCCCGATAGGGAGTTTTCCACCTTTTCGCGAAGTTCTTTATTCTGTCGCACGGTCTCCAAAAATTGCTTCATCAGTCCATCACGCTTGTCCTTGAGAAGCTTGTGGCCTCTGCGGGCATTGGCGTAGCGGACCTTCATTTTTTTGAGCTCCATGCGCGTCGGATTGACGTTGTAGGTATCTGCCATAATTGCCTCCGGCTAAAAATCGTCGTTTACTTTTTCGGCCAGTACTTATCCACGTACTGGGGTTTGATACGCTTCATCTCGGACCTGGGAAGGATGCTGAGCAGCTCCCAACCGATATCCAGCGTCTGTTCAATGGTTCTGTCCTCGTAAAAACCCTGGTTGATGAATTTCTCTTCAAATGCATCCGAGAACTTGGCGTAAAGTCTGTCCATGGGGGTCAGCGCAGCCTCGCCAAGCACCACCATCAGCTCCTTTGCGTCCTTACCTCTTGCATAAGAGGAGAACAGCTGGTTGAGCACGCCCGAGTGATCCTCGCGCGTTTTGCCCTCGCCAATGCCCTTATCCTTCAGACGCGACAGCGAAGGCAGCACGTCCACGGGAGGCATATAGCCCTTGCGGTACATCTCACGCGACAGAATGATCTGTCCCTCGGTGATATAGCCGGTCAGGTCGGGAATGGGGTGGGTCTTATCGTCCTCGGGCATGGACAGGATGGGGATCATGGTAATCGAGCCCTCAGAGCCCATCTTTCTGCCCGCTCTTTCATACATGGTGGCAAGGTCGGTGTACAGGTAGCCGGGATAGCCGCGTCTGCCGGGAACCTCCTTACGTGCGGCCGAAACCTCACGCAGTGCCTCGGCATAGTTGGTTATGTCGGTCATGATGACCAGCACGTGCATGTCGCACTCGAATGCCAGATACTCGGCGGCGGTCAACGCCATACGGGGGGTGGAAATTCTCTCGATCGCGGGGTCGCTTGCAAGGTTGATGAACAGTACGGTCCTGTCGATCGCACCGGTCTTCTTGAAGTCCGAGATAAAGTAGTCGGCCTCCTCAAAGGTGATACCGATCGCGGCAAATACGACCGCGAACCTGGAGTCGCTGCCGCGCACCTTTGCCTGACGCGCGATCTGCGCGGCAAGGTTTGCATGAGGTAGACCCGAACCCGAGAAAATGGGCAGCTTCTGTCCTCTGACCAGCGTGTT
>CAZCRV010000004.1:0-26365 GCA_964501175.1 uncultured Clostridium sp. | reverse complement strand
GCCGAAGTTTGCGCCGAATGCATGCGCGATCTCGTAAAGCAGGTCGAGGATGAGCTCACACTGCATGCCGGTGTCACCGTCGGAGCCGATCTCTTCCTTGTCGGCCAGAATGACCATGTTGGTAAAGGGAGATGCGTCTGAGTCAAACAGAGCGGTCATAGCGGGGTATGCGCAAACTCTGTCGTCGTGGCCGTAAGAGCCGATCAGCGAGCGGTCAAGGCCGACGTCACGCGCCTTGACAGCGGGAACGAGCGAGAGGTCTGCGGACAAAAAGTCTGCCTCGACAATGCCGTACTTTTCGTGAAGCAGGTTAAGAATATTCATCTTGATCTTGTCGGATTCCTCACCCTCCAAGGGTCTGGAGCCAAGCAGGATGTTCAGATTCTCTGCGGGGATTGCCGTGCCCAAGGGCTGGGAGTTCTGATTCTGACCCAGGTGGGGCAGCAGATCGTTGATGTAGAGCACGGGATCGGCATCGTCCTCACCGATGGTGACCTTGACGGTGGTGCCGTCCTGCTTGATGATTACGCCGTGAAGCGCCAGGGGAGTTGCCACCCATTGGTACTTACGGATACCGCCGTAGTAGCGGGTCTTAAAGAAACCAAAGCCGCCGTCCTCGTAAAGGGGAGACTGCTTGAGGTCCAGTCTGGGGGAGTCGATATGCGCTGCGCAGATGCGGATGCCTTCTTCTACGGGAGCTGTGCCGATGCGGAATAAGAACAGCGATCTGCCGCGGTTGTTATAGTAGTATTTGCCGCCTACCTGCATGTCCATGCCAAAGGTGTAGGGAATGTAGCCCTGGGATTCGGCCATCGCAATCGAGGTGGTAACAGCCTCACGCTCGGTCTTGGAAGCGTCAAGGTACTTCATGTAGTCCTTGGCGTATTCGTAAGCCGCGTCGATCTGCTCGGGGGTAGCAACGTCGTAGAAGTTGGTCTTTTTGTAGCAAAGAAGGTCTTTTTTGGATTCTGCCATGGTCTTGTCTCCTTTATTTTGCGTAATATAGTTTTTCATAAATGTCTTGCGCCTTGACCGTTTTTTTGACGGCCTTGGCGATTTGCTTGTCGGGAATCGTGACAAGCGTGCCGAAATCTGGATCGACGTACGCGGGGTTTTGCAGCCACTCATCCACCGCGTCCTCGCCTGCATAAAAGGCGGCGTACACCGTGCTCCACATTCCGTATTTTTGATACAATTTCGCAAGGTACATGGTGCCGTAGCGGACGTTGGTGTCGGGATCGTAGAGCGCGGCGGGATTGGCCTCGGGGTCTTTCGCCTCGGCTGCTAGCGCAAGATAGCGCGCGGGCGTCAGCTGCATAAGGCCGATCTCTCCATTCTCTCCCTGCTTTGTGCTGTCAAAGCCGCTTTGGGCTTTGAGCATGGCGTATACCACGTGCTCGGGCACGCCGTAAAGTGCTGCGTATTCGGTCACCGTCTCCCCGCATTTTCTTGGGTGTGAGAGCCGCTCGGCACCAAGGCAGCAAAGCTCAAACACACCGCCAAGAGCCAGCGAGACGATCAGAATGATCAGAATGGGCAACGCGTGTCGGGAGTTCTTTTTTCTCTGAATCATAAAAGCTCCTTTACCAGCGCGTCGGCATGCACCCGAAGTGCCTGTACGTCACCGTTGTTTTCTATGATAAAATCAGCTTTTTCGATATAATATGCGTCCGGCTTTTGCGCGTCGAGTCGCTTTTGCGCAGCCTCCCTACTCAAATTGTCACGCGCCATAATGCGCGCCAAGCGCGTCTCTTTATCTGCTATGACAGCCAGCGTGTGCGTGCACGTGGTATCCGCACCCGATTCAAACAGCAAAGGTGCGTCGATGATTACACCGCGTGCGCCGTTTTGCTTGGCTTGCTTGATGCGCTGCTCGGTCACGGCAAGCACGTGCTTGTGCGTGATACTGCCCAGCTGCTCCAATTTGTCCTTTGCTTCGGGCGCGAATACGATGGAGGCCAACGTGGGGCGGTGCAAAGCACCGTTTCGGATCACGCCGTCACCAAACGCTGCCCGCAACTCGTCAAGGCAGGGGGACGGGGCGCTTGTCAGATCGTGATATACGGCATCCGTATCGATCCATGCAAAGCCGTGCGCATCGCGCAAGTGCTGTGCCACCACGCCCTTGCCCGCACCGCTGGGGCCTGTCAGCCCAAGGATAGGGAAGCTCATACGTCCACTTCCTTTCCGCCCTCGGTGTCGCTTTTCATGGCGCAGGCCATGACGTGCTGGATATACGCACCGTCCGCAAAATCGGGGGTGAAACGTGTGCCTGTTGCCACGGCGTCAAGATACAGATACATGCCGTGAACGTGTCCGCGCAGCCAGCCCTGCGGGGCTTTGACTGCAGGGAACTTACCGCCGGGCGCGGGATATCTGCCCGAGGCGGGAATGGCCGTAAATCCTGCCGTACCGCCAAGCGGCAATTTGGGCTGATTTGCGTCCATGTAGTAAAGGATATCAGGCTGGGCCAATGTAAATCTGATGGCACCTTCCGTGCCCCAGATTGCAAATTCCAGTCCGTCCTCCGAGCCGTGTGAGAGCTTGGAAACGCTGATCTGGCCAACGGCACCCGAGGTAAGCGTTGCGGTCATGTAAAACGCCTCGTCCGCGTTGGTTTGCCAAAGCGAGCCGTCCGCGTTCTTGTGCGCCTCAAATGCGATCTGCGATTTGCCGCCGATGCTTGCAAAATCACCGCAAAGGTAGCGGCAAAGATCAAGTGTGTGCGAGCCGAGGTCAAACAGCGTGCCCGCACCGCAAATATCTGCGTTCTGCTTCCAGCCCACCGTGCGCGAGGGGTCAATGTCGCTGTCGTGAAAGTAGTGGAACGAGAACGAAAGAATTCTGCCAAGAGCCCCTTGGTCTATCATTTGCTTTGCGCGCAAGATGGCGGCAAGATGGCGGTTGTTGTAAACCACGCCGCACACAAGATTCTTTTTGGCGGCCCTTTGCGCAAGGGCTTTCGCCTCTCGCTCGTCAAAGCAGAAGGGCTTTTCGCAAAGCACGTGCTTTCCTGCATCCAAAGCCGCGCTTGCAATTTCGTAGTGCGTGTTGTTGGGCGTGCAGACGTCAATGATATCGATCCCCGGGTCGGCAATCATGGCATAAGCATCGGCATAAGCCTGCTCAAAGCCCAGCGCATCGCAAATGCGCTCGGATTTCTCAAGACTCGTGGTGCAAATTCCGTGCACGGATGCAAGGAAGGGAAGCTCCTCATAGAAATACGGCAGAGATGCTATACTGTACGCGTGGGTCTTACCCATTGCCCCAAAGCCCGCAATGCCGATACGCAAACGCTTTTTCATGATTTTCCTCCTTGCTTTCAATAGAATATATAACACCAACTTACATTATACCGCATTTGCCCCCTTTTTGCAAGTGGTTTTTTGATAAAAAATGTGTTGCATTCTTTTAAGTTATATAGTATAATATAGAGGAGTATACAAACGGAGGACGACGACTTGAGATACACCACCATCTTAATGGATGCCGACAATACGATCCTGGACTTCACAAGATCCGAGCACGATGCCATAGCCGAGACCTTTGCGCATTTCGGGCTGCCCAATGACGATGCGACCATTGCCATTTATTCCGAGGTTAACGAAGCGCATTGGAAGATGCTTGAGAGAGGCGAGATCGAAAAGAAAGTGCTGATGTGGAAGAGATTCGAGGCGTTTTGCGCGCGCGCGGGGCTTGTTGCCGACCCCAAAGCCTTGGCTGCCGATTATCTGCAAACGCTTTCCACCAAGTCCTACATGATCGAGGGGGCACTCGAGGTCTGCGCCACGCTTGCAGAAAAGTGCCGCATGTATATCATTACCAACGGAGACAAGCGTGTGCAGCAGGGCAGATTCAATCCATGTCCCTTGGCGAAATATTTTGAAAAGTGCTATATCTCCGAGGAGGTCGGCTTTGAAAAGCCCGACATCCGTTATTTTAACGCTGTCATGGCAGACATCTCCGACTTTGATCCCGCCACCACGCTTGTGGTGGGCGATTCGCTGACGTCCGATATTAAGGGCGGCGTGGGTGCAGGGCTTGATACCTGCTGGTATAATCCCAAGGGCAAGCCGTTGCCTGAGGGCATTCCGGTACATTATGTGATTACAGACCTTGCACAGCTGCCGGGCCTGGCTGAGAAGGGGTGCTTATGAAAGCGTTTTTAGCACAGTGCAGAGGCGCGCGTATCCCCGTGAAAGCAGATCTGCCGCTTTGCGATTATTCTACCTTCCGCATCGGCGGCCCTGCCGATCTTGCGCTGTTTCCCACCACGGTTGAGCAGCTTTGTCTGCAGCTTGCCATGCTTGCGCAGAGCGGCCTTAGGTATACCGTGATCGGTAACGGCTCCAACGTGCTGTTTTCGGACGCGGGATATCGCGGCGTGGTGATCTTTACCACCGAAATGAAGCAATATCGTTTTGACCGTGATTCCTTGTACGCCCAGAGTGGTGCATCCTTGGCACGTGTGTGCAACGATGCGTCCAAGCAAGGCTATGAGGGCTTTGCGTTTGGCTGCGGCATCCCCGGTACGGTGGGCGGCGGCGTTTACATGAACGCGGGCGCGTACGGCGGACAGATCTCGGACGTGCTGCTTTCCACCGAATATTACGATTGCGCCAAGAATCAGATCGCGAAAATCGATCACGCGGCGCACGAATTTGACTACAGACACAGCATTTTTGAAGAGCACCCCGAATACGTCATACTCTCGTCCACCTTTGCGCTGGGAGAGGGCAATGCCGACGAGATCATGCAAAGGGTGCACGAGCAGCTTGCATCCAGACGCGAAAAGCAGCCGCTGGGCTACCCCAGCGTGGGCAGCACCTTCAAGCGCCCGACGGGGCATTTTGCTGGCAAGCTGATCGAGGATGCGGGGCTTAAGGGCGAGCGCGTGGGCGGAGCGGTGGTCTCCTGCAAGCACGCGGGCTTTGTGGTCAACGAGGGCGGTGCAACGGCTGCCGACGTGCTGGCCTTGGTCGAGCTGATCAAGGAGCGCGTTTACGAGCAATGCGGTGTGCGCCTGGAATGTGAATTCAAGTACGTAAAGGAGTAAATATGTCTTATTCCGAACAGGTGAAAGAGGAGCTCTGTGAGCTGCAGATCAAGCCCATGTGCTGCCGCAAGGCCTTTTTGTCGGGGCTTTTGCTGGGCGCGCAGACCGACCGGAATTCCGTGCGCGTAAAGATTCCCGAGGCGCTTGCGCCTCGGGCAGCGGGCGAGATCAAGCGTCACTTTGGCCGCGATTGCAGCTGCACGCCGTATACCCACGGCAAGCAGCACGGTGTGGAGATATGCTTTGATTCTCCCAAGTGCGCTGCCATGATCGAGGGCTGGGATGCGACCGACACTGCCGATTTTTCATCGCTTCTCAAGTGCCAGGGCTGCGCGGGCACATTTTTGCGCGGTGCGTTTTGCGCCAAGGGCACGGTGTCCGATCCCGCAACCGGCTCACATCTGGAAATCAAGTGCACCACCCCTTTGCGCGCACGCGGTCTGCAAGTCGTGCTTGCCGAGAATGGCATTGCCATGGGGCTTTTGCAAAGAGGGAGCAGCGTGGGGGTGTATATCAAAAACAGCCAGGGCGTTGAGGACGTGCTGACGCTGCTTGGCAGCAGCACCATGGTCTTTGAGCTGCTCAATAAAAAGATCGAACGTGAGATCCGCGGCAACGAGAATCGCGTGACCAATTGCGATACGGGCAACATCAGTAAGTACGTGTCCGCCGCCATCAAGCAGATCGCGGCGATTGAAAAGCTGCAGCGCTTTGGCGAGCTGGACAAGCTGCCCGACGCGTTGCGCGAGACGGCCATGCTGCGTCAGCGTCATCAGAACGTGTCTCTTGGCGAGCTTGCCGAACTGCATATGCCTCCCATTTCCAAATCGGGGCTCAATCACAGATTGCAAAAATTGATCGATCTCGCAGCTGAGTTACCCGATTGATTCAAACGTTCCGCGGCAAGCGGAACATTTCATTCATGCGCAGCATGAATTTCATGTTTGCGCCGGCAAACATTTCACGTTTTGCATGAGCAAAACATTTCATTCATGGAAGGAGGTGCCGTATGGCACAGAACGAATTCGTACACCTGCACCTGCACAGCGAATACAGTTTGCTTGACGGCGCCTGCCGTATTGCGGATATTCCCGCAAGAGCACAGGAGTGCGGCCATCATGCCGTTGCCATCACCGATCACGGTGCTATGTACGGTGTGGTCGAATTTTACAAGGCCTGCAAAAAAGCGGGCATCAAGCCCATCATCGGCTGTGAGGTCTACGTGGCAAACGGCTCGCGCTATGAAAAATTCAAGAGCGCCGAGGCGGGAGCGAACCACTTGGTGCTGCTTTGCGAGAACCAAAAGGGCTATGAAAATCTGATCTCTCTTGTCTCCCGCGGCTTTACCGAGGGCTTTTACGGCAAGCCGCGCGTGGATATGGAGCTTTTGCGCGCACACCACGAGGGTCTGATCGCGCTCTCCGCCTGCCTTGCAGGCAAGATCCCGCGTCAGCTTTCCGCGGGCGATTACACCGCCGCAAAGCAGACGGCCGAGGAATACGCCGCGCTGTTTGGCCGCGAAAACTTCTTTATAGAGCTGCAAAACCACGGCATGGTGGAGCAAAAGCAGCTATTGCCGCAGCTTTACCGCCTTGCCAAGGAGTGTAATCTTGGCGTGGTGGCTACCAACGACTGCCATTATCTGCGCCGTCGAGACGCCTCTACCCAAGCGATTCTGATGTGTATTCAGACCAACTCGTCGATTGAGGACGGCCGCCCGATCGGCTTTGAAACGGACGAGTTTTATTACAAGGATACGGGCGAGATGCGCATGCTGTTCGGGTCTTACGAGGGCGCACTCGAAAACACGGTGAAAATTGCCGACCGCTGCTCGGTCGAGTTTGATTTTGACACGCTGTATCTGCCCAAATTCCCGTGCCCCGACGGCAAGGACTCGGTCACTTATTTGTACGAGCTTGCAGAGCAGGGCTTTGCCGCACGCGTGCAAAAGGGGCAGATCACCTTTGATTGTGCTCCCGAGCAGACCTATCGCGACCGCATCGCCTATGAGCTTTCGGTCATCGAGCAGATGGGATATGCCGATTATTTCCTGATCGTACAGGATTACGTGGGGTTCGCCAAGAGCAAGGGGATCCCCGTAGGTCCCGGCAGAGGATCGGGTGCAGGCTCGCTTGTGGCGTTCGTGCTTGGCATTACCGACGTGGATTCGATTCGCTACGACCTCTTGTTTGAGCGTTTTCTCAATCCCGAGAGAGTCAGCATGCCCGATATTGATATTGACTTTTGCTATAACCGCCGCGACGAGGTAATCGACTACGTGGCAAAGCGCTACGGCCGTGAGCACGTCTCGCAGATCATTACCTTCGGTACGCTTGCCGCCCGCGCCGCCATCCGCGATTGCGGACGCGCCATGGGCATGCCGTATGCTGACGTGGACGTCATTGCCAAGGCCGTGCCCGCAGAGCTGAATATCACGCTGGAGCACGCGCTTAAGATGCCCGAGCTGAAGGCACTGTATAACGCATCCGAAAAAAATCGCGAGCTGATCGATACCGCCATGGCGCTGGAGGGCATGCCGCGTAACGTTTCGGTGCATGCCGCGGGCATTGTGATTACGGATAAGCCCGTCAGTAAGTACGTGCCGCTCGCGCACAGCAACGGCACCATCGTCACCCAGTTTGACATGGACACCATTGCAAACCTGGGACTTTTGAAATTCGATTTTTTGGGGCTTCGCTATCTGACCATCATCAACGACGCGCAGAATCAGATCCGCGAAAACCATCCCGACTTTGATATTACCCGCATCCCGTACGACGATAAGGAGACCTACGCGCTGATTTCCAAGGGCAACACCTCGGGTGTGTTCCAGCTTGAGTCAAGCGGCATCAAGCAGGTGCTTGTGCAGCTGCGCCCCGAATGCTTTGAGGATATCATTGCGGTCATTGCGTTGTACCGACCCGGCCCCATGGATTCGATCCCGCGCTATATCGAGTGTCGCCACGATCTATCCAAGATCGAGTACGACACGCCGCTACTCGAGCCCATTTTGAAGGAAACGTACGGCTGCGCTGTGTACCAGGAGCAGGTCATGCGCATCTTCCGCGAGGTGGCAGGGTACAGCTTTGGACACGCGGACATCGTGCGCCGCGCCATGTCCAAGAAAAAGGCGGACGTGCTGGAGGCCGAGCGCAAGGATTTTATCTCGGGGGCTGCTCAGCGCGGCGTGGACGAGGCAACCGCCACCAAGCTGTTTGACGACCTTGGCAATTTCGCCAACTACGCGTTCAATAAATCGCACGCAGCCGCATATGCGGTGCTTTCCTACAGAACCGCGTATCTCAAGGCGCATTATCCCTGTGAATACTTCTCGGCACTCTTGACCAGCGTGCTCGGAAACCAGACAAAAATTGCGGAGTATATCGGAGAATGCAACAAGCGCGGCATCGTCGTGCTGCCGCCCGATATCAACCGCAGCCGCTCGGATTTTCACGGCAAGGACAATACCATCCGCTTTGGCCTTTTGGCGCTTAAAAACGTGGGCGGACAGTTTGTGGACTCGCTTTGCCGCGAGCGCGAGGGGCATGATTTTGCCTCCTTTGAGGACTTTGTGGAGCGCATGTCGGGCAAGGACATGAACAAGCGCATGATTGAGGCCTTGATCAAGGCGGGCGCGTTTGATTCGCTTGGCGTGTATCGCTCCAGGCTGCTCTCGGTCTACGAGCAGATTATTGATACCGTCTCGCAGAAGAATCGCGACAACATCGCAGGCCAGCTGGATATGTTCAGCATGGTGCCCGAGGTCAAGGCAAAGACCTCGTTCTCCTATCCGCAAATTCCCGAATACTCAAAAAGGGAAAAGCTGATGCTGGAAAAGGACGCTTCGGGTATGTATTTCTCGGGGCATTTACTGGACGGATACGACAAATGTATCGCAGAGCTTGGCACGGTGAATATTACCGAGCTTGCTGACGAGACAGGCTCGCTGCTTCCTGACCGCGCACGCGTGCGCATCGCGGGTATGATCACCTCGGTGACCATCAAGACCACCAAGAACGATCAGCGCATGGCCTTCTTTACGGTAGAGGATCGCACGGGCGAGATCGAGTGCCTGATGTTTGCCAAGACCTATGAAAATCTTGGACATCTTGTGCGCGTGGATAACGCACTTTACGTCGAGGGCAATATCTCGGTGCGCGAGGAGGAAGCCCCCAAGGTGCTGGTCGGCACGGCATCCGAGCTCGTGGACGACGAGCATTACACCCCGAAATCCGTGAAAACCGCCGCGCCAACTCGTTCCCCCGTAGGGGCCGGCGTCCCCGACGGCCCGCACCGCACTCCCGATGCCTCACATCGCACCCCTGTAGGGGCCGACGTCCCCGACGGCCCGCACCGCACTCCCGATGCCTCACGTCGCACCCCTGTAGGGGCCGACGTCCCCGACGGCCCGTCGCGTCCTCCCAAAATCAAAAAACTCTACCTGCGCGTGCCTGACATGAACGGAACCCCTTACCGCAAGGCACTCAACTTAGCCGAGATCTTTGACGAGGGCTTTACCGTGCCGCTGGTGTTCTATGATAGCAGCGCAAAGGCTTACGTGCCGCACCAAAAGGGCATTGCGCTCTCTCCCTTTGTCATGCAGCAGCTTGTTGACCTGCTCGGCAAAGAAAACGTGATCTATCAATAAATCAAAAACGGCTGACGCGAGCGTCAGTCGTTTGCTTTTTTACAAGAGGGCGCCCCTTCATGTGCACATTCTGCCTATCCTTTTCCAACCAAACGGCGATTTTGACAGGTAATTTCGTGCGCAAAGTCTCTGACAAGTCGCTTTACCTTTTGCCGTATGTGTGCTATAATGGAATCATCCGAGAGAAGGAGGATTTGGGCATGTCAATGGGAAAGAATATCGCTTATTTCAGAAAAAGCAGGGGATATACACAAGAAGAATTGGGTCAGAGGATCGGAGTACAGGAAACTTTGGAAAAACTGATCTCCTTGCACATCGTAGAATTAGAAACGAATGACGGTACACGGTATCTGCTGCATAAAATCAAAGCAATCGAGGCAGCAGTCACGTTTCGATTGATAGAGAGACTCATTCATAATCAAGCAGGCTTTGGTTGCGGCGAGTTTTTTGCGCTCGCACAATATTAAATGGTAAAATCTGATCCTGCTATTCATCAAAAGGCGGGCGAAATATTTCGGCTTTGCCGAAATTCGTTCGCCAGCACCGGCAGCAACTAATTTATTTGTATATTTTCAAAACAGGGACTTCCTTTGTGGGGAAGTCCCTGCTTATTCTGCTAATTCTTCAGTCCGATGAAATAGCTCTTTTTTACCCCGAATAGTCCTCGATCAGCGCGTTGAGTTCTTCTTCGCCGTTGATCACGATCCCCACGGCGAGCTGCTCGCGGTCAGCGCGGGGCAGGGTGGCGACCGCTACGTTGAGCGTGCGTACCAGCTTTCCGGATTGGTCAAATATTGCGATTTGACCATCAACCGATCTTACCGTATAAGCCGCAGCTGCAACGGTGGATTCCTGCGGGCTTGGCTTGTCCTGCTTGAGCGCGTCGGCAGTGTCCTGCTCCAGCTTTTCGGTAATCTTTTCACTTTGCGGCAGCGTCTGGGTTTCGGGCTCGGAGGCGTCTTGCGACGCTTGTGCGCCGTCCAGATAGTTCAGCGCGTCCGTAAAGGCCTGCTTGGAGCTTGAGAGCTGCGCGTGCAGGGAACTTAATGCAGTAATGACAGAGGAACGGTAATCGCGGAAGGATTCGGCCACGTTGCCGGCAATCACCGCGCATACAACCGATGCTCCCACCGAAAGAATAGTAACGCATAGCAAAACGGCAAAGGCAATTTTCAATGATTTCATGCTTGTACCTCACTTTTTTTGTTGCATGATTATTCTTGCCCGATTTGACGGGTCTATGCAAATCGAGGGAGAAAAAACGGGAGGACGCATGAAAAGACTTCAGAAATTAGTGGCGATTTTGCTGGTGCTTGCCCTTGCTTTTGCCGTGCTTGGCGGTCTTGTGGCAGGCATTGCGCTCGCCCCATATGCCGACAGCCGCGTGGACGACGCGCTTTTGCACGTAGCGCGCCGCGGTGGTACCTCGCGCCTGTACGTGTACGATTTTACCGACCGCGCGGCAAGAGAGGGGAGCGTGCGCGAGATTGGCCCACTTTGCGGCGGTAATACCTATTATGAATACGCGGCGATCGACAAGATCCCAGCGCCCATGATCGATGCCTTTGTGGCCATTGAGGACAAAAGGTTCTGGGAGCACGAGGGCGTGGATTTTCTGCGCACTGGCGAGGCGGCGGTGGCTTACTTGCAAAAAAAAGCGCTTGGCAAGGGCGGAAAATCGTTCGGTGCGTCCACCATTACGCAGCAGCTGGTCAAGAATCTGACGGGGGATGATCGTGTCAGCATTGACCGCAAGCTGACCGAGATGTTTTGCGCCCTGGATTTGGAGAAGCGCGCAGACAAGCGAGAGGTGCTTGAGATGTATCTCAACGTGATCAACTTAGCCGACGGCTGCCGCGGTGTGGGGGCTGCGGCAAAGCATTACTTTTCCAAGGACGTGGGCGCACTTTCAGTGGGCGAATGCGCCTGCATTGCGGCCATTACAAACAATCCCTCTCGCTATAATCCTATCACGCACCCCGAGCAGAACGAGCAGCGCAGGCAGCTCATTCTTTCCTGCATGCTCGCACAGGGGTATCTGGACGAGCAGAGTTACCTTGCTGCCACGCAACCCGTCACGCTTGCCCCCGAGGTGCCAAGGGGCAGCCGCGTGGCCTCGTGGTATGAGGATATGGTTGTCGGCGACGTGATCAGCGACCTTTGCGCGACCTACGGCTACAGCCGCGCGGCGGCATCCAATATGGTGTACAGCGGTGGCTTGCGCATTTATGCCGCCATGGACGAGCGCGTGCAGCGCGTTTTGGAGGATTACTACGCGACGACCGATATTTTCAGTACGCAGGAACGCTCTTGCATGATGATCATTGACCCGCGGACGGGGGATATTTTAGGCGTGGCGGGCGCGATCGGGCAAAAGGGCGCAAACCGCTTGCAGAATTACGCAACCGATACAAAGCTGCCCCCCGGCTCTGCCATCAAGCCGCTCTCGGTCTACGCGCCTGCTTTGGAGCGCGGGATCATCAACTGGGCAAGCGTGTACGACGACGTGCCGCTGAAATTCGTGGGCAACACCCCTTGGCCGCGCAACGCGCACTATGCCTATCACGGCCTGACATCGGTGGCGACCGCGCTTGCCGAGTCGGTCAACACGGTGGCGGTCGAGATCTTAGAGGACGTTGGCAGGGAAGCGTCGCTGGAGTTTTTGCGCGATCGGCTGGGTATGCAATCGCTGACCGATTCGGACATGACGCAGGCGGGGCTTGCGCTGGGGCAATTTGCGCATGGCGTGACCCTGCGTGAGCTGACCGACGCCTATACCGTCTTTCTGGACGGCGATTATATGCCATGGCGTTCCTATTTCCACGTCACGGATGCGGACGGCACGGTGCTGCTGAGCAACACGGTCGCACCAAGCAGGGTGCTTTCGCGTGAAAATGCCGCCATCATGACCAAAATGCTGCAGGGCGTGGTCGAGAGCGGCACGGCGCGCGGCAAGGTGAGCCTTGCTCATCGCGTGCAGGTGGCAGGCAAGACGGGCACGACGCAAAGGGGCGTGGATCGCTGGTTCGTCGGGTACACGCCTGCCGCGGTGGGCGGCGTCTGGACGGGATACGATTATCCTTCATACGAGCAGAGCATTGAAGGCAATGTCAGCATCACGGTGTGGGACGAGGTCATGACGCGGCTGTACGACGCGGGGATCTTCGAGGACAGCCCCGATGCATTTTTCGTGCCTAGAGGTGTTCACAGATACGCGTACTGTGCCGACTCGGGGCATGCGCCCGGATATGCCTGTACGTGCGATTTGCGCGGAGACCGCACGCGCGTCGGGTATTTCACGGCGACAAACAGGCCGTGCACGCTTTGCAGCACGCACGAGCTTGTGCCGTACGACACGCTGTTTGGCGGTGTGGCAGGCCCCGACTGCCCGCTGGATGCTTTGCGTGACGCAGGACTTTTGCGAGGCTTTCGCAGCTTTGACCGAGAGGTGTACGTTAAGGATTTCCCCTATTTTCTGTACGATCAACCACCCGCAGAAGGGGAATACCGCGGCACGTGGTACGCAACGCCCTCTAAAACACAGCCGTGTCCTGCGCATGCCGATTCCGACTCGGAAGAGGAGGAATCGCGACTGCGCTCCGCGCAATAACACTACGCAAAGCGTAATATCACTTGTCCGCAGGACAAATATCACTCGCCGAAAGGCGAATATCACGCCAAAGGGCGAAAGGTATATCCTCGCGCCTTTTGGCATATCCTGTACGGGGTGATTTGTATGAACAGAGACAAAGGGAATATGGCCGTGACCTACGCGCTGATATTTGGCGCGGTCCTTTCCTTGTGCGCAGCGGGAGTCCGCTTCTGGTGGGGTTCTCCGCACACAAGCATTACGCAAATGGGCATTCGCGAGGTGCTGCCGCCCGTGTGGCTGATGGGACTTTTGTGGCTGCTTTGGTATTTTGCGCTGGGCGCGACCTTAGGCGGCGTGCTGTATACATACGGCAAAAATTGCATCGACGCCTGGCGCGGTGCTTGCTTCTTTTTGCTGATGATCTGCGTGGGATTTTTGTGGTACCCCTTGTTTTTCGTGCGGCATTATTTTTTGTTTTCCCTGATCGTCCTGCTTTCCGTCATCGTGCTGGCGACCGTTTGCGCGCTGCAATGGCAAAAGCTCTCGCTTTTGGCGGGCGGGGTATTGTGGTTGCACGTGCTTTGGCTAATTTACATGACGATTTTGCAGCTAATATGTCTTTTTGGTGTGTAAAATGTTCAAAAAAACAGTTGACAAAACAAAAGAAATGCATTATAATAGACATGACTAAATAATTCCAAAGGAGAATTTGCAATGAAACTTTACAGAGTAATGGCTTTGGTACTTGCGATCCTCATGGTTGGCTGTGTTATGGTCGCTTGTAATAAAGAGCCTGAAGAAACCAAGACCACCATCAAGGTTGCTTTCACCATCAAGGATGGTCCCGACAAGGACAGCCAGATCTTGGCGCAGGATGCTGAGTATTCCTACACCTACAAGGGTGATGCTGCTCCCACGATCACCGAGGTTCTGATCGACGTTTGCGAGTTCTATGAGCTGGATATCGAGTTCCAGGATGAGTCGCAGCAGGTCGTTAAGAAGATCGGCTCCAAGAGCCCAGGAAAGGGCCAGTACTGGACATACGCACTCAACGGCGTAAACGACCTGGATAACCCCATGTACGTGCAGACCGTTGCTGACGGCGACACCATCGTAGTTTACCTGGCATCTCTGGATTGATATAGAGTATAGAAAAAACGGACAGTTTAGGCTGTCCGTTTTTATTTTATCGGATAATACCGCCTCCAATGACAACGTCACCGTCGTAGATCACGACCGACTGTCCGGGTGCGATGGCTCTTTGCGGGTGGTCAAATTCCACGTGCAGGGAATCGGGACCGGTTTGCGTCACGGTTGCGGGGGCGGGGGTGTGCGCGGAGCGGATCTTGACCTTTGTGCGCATGGGCGCGTCGATGCGCTCAAGCGCGATCAGATTGATGCGGTCGGCATCCAGATGGGCGGTAAACAGCGCGTCGTTGCGGCAAAGCACCACCGTGTTGTCACCGGTATTTTTGCTTTTGACGTACATGGGCTCGCCAAGCGCTATGCCAAGGCCTTTGCGCTGACCAACCGTATAGTGAATGATGCCCGCGTGCTGTCCGAGCACCTTCCCGTCCTCATCCACAAAATTGCCTCGGGGGTAATTCGCCCCCGTTATTTTTGCGATAAATGCGGCGTAGTCACCGTCGGGCACAAAGCAAATGTCCTGGCTTTCGCTTTTGTGCGCGTTGCAAAGCCCGTGCTGCTCGGCAATCGTGCGTGCCTCGGCCTTGGTCATTCCGCCAAGAGGGAACAGCGTATGCGAGAGCTGCTGCTGCGTCAGCTGCCAGAGAAAATAGGTCTGATCCTTGGTGGGATCGGCCGCTTTTTTGAGCAGATATCTGCCGTTTTCGGCTTGCTCGACCCGCGCGTAGTGGCCCGTTGCGATCTTGTCGTAGCCCGCGTCCAGCGCTGCGTCCAGCAAAGCACCGAACTTCAGGCAGCGGTTGCAAACCGTGCAGGGGTTGGGCGTGCGGCAGCTTTGATATTCGTCAATGAAATCGCGGATGACCGTGCCCTCAAAGCGTGCGCCGAAATCCAGCACCGTGTGCGAAATGCCCAGGTGCTCGCAGATGGCGCGCGCGTCGTCCACGTCCTTGTCCGAGCCACAAATTCTGCCCGCGGCATCGTCTACGGGCGGTCTGTAAAGCTTCATGGTGCAGCCGCCCGCGTCGTATCCGTTTTGCAGGCAGAGCAGGGCAGTCACCGCGCTGTCTACACCGCCGCTCATGGCGACCATGATTTTTTGTTTTTGTGTGTTATTGTTATCCATTTTCTACTTTCTGTGTGATATTTATATTAAATTCTTTCTTGATTTGATCGGATGCTCGGATATTACTCGCAGAAACCGATCGTATTCGCGCTCTCCCCCCTGCGCTTGGCACAGGGCAGCGCCGCATATTCCCCCCTCCCGGAGGGGGGCTATGAGAGAGGCTCGGCGCTTTTTTTTATGATGGTCAACTTGACCGGTAACGGATGCTTTTTTAGTTTGAGTACAAAATTATTTCCCGGCACGTTTAAGTTTTGACGGCAGTCATGCTTACCTTCATAGCCCCCCTCCGGGAGGGGGGAGATGCGCAGCGCTGGCTTGTCCCAAGCGCAGGGGGGAGAGCGCGAGGATAAACGGTTTATGACGATAAAGCGGGAACAGATCAAAGCTGAGATCTGCCCCTGTTATCAGCATGTCCTTTATATTAACAAAACTCCACCACACGGGCGACGCTTCCGCCGCTGATCAGCTGCGGGATGCGGCCTGCAAACGTGCTGTCGTAGTCCACGTGCAAATGTCCTGCGAGGATGCATTTGATCGCGGGCTCTTTCGCCACGTACTCCAAAAACCCGGCCGTGGTTGCATCGGTCTTTTGCTGGCGGTAGCGGTAGGGCTCGTAATCCGCGATCAGCTCGTCCGGTACGCCCGCAAGGTATGCGCATGAACCCGAGCGCGCTCTTGCATCATCATAAAGCTTGCGCTCGTAAAGCGGCGTGTGGATCATGAGCACGATGGGCAGTCCAAGTGAGACCTGCTCCTTTAAGAATGCCAGCTGTCGGGGCTCAAAATAATAGTAGCCGTTGTCAAGCGCGACAAAATTGACGGCCGCGTCACCGTTTCTCTCGATGCGCGAGGACATGCGGATGTCGTTTTTGTAGCAGGCCTGTACGGCATCAAGGCTTTGGTTGCGGTAGTCTGCATCCTCCCATGCTTCACCCACGTACAGGGAAAACTCGTGATTTCCCGTGGCCATAAAGATATCGTGGCTGTCTGCAAACGCCTTGGCGGCCTCTAAGTTGGCAAGAGAAACAAAGTCGATCAAGTCGCCCGTGTGCATGATGGGCAGCCCCAGCTCGTGTGAAAGCGCCCCGAGCTCGGCAAGCTTTTGATTCGCGTGGGGAAACCCGGGCAGACGGCTCTTGGCAAGCTCAACCTTGCGCTGCCCGTCGCGCGCGTCGGCATGCGTCAGGTGCGTGTCGGATGCGTGCAGCACGCGAATGGGGGCGGGAAGGCCGATTTCAATTCTTGTGTGAATGGGTTGCATATCGTTTTCCTCTTAATCCCAACTGTATTGTGTCAATGCGCCCTCGGTCTGCAGCTGCTCGAAATCGTCCTGGCGCAGCACCTCGTAAACCGCAACGGCCACCGAATTGGAGAGGTTGAGCGAGCGAAGCGTGGGCCGCATGGGAATGCGCACGCAATCGTCGGGATGCGCGGCCAGCAGCTCCTCGGGAAGGCCCTTGGTCTCCTTGCCGAACATGAGGAACACCTCGTCGGGGTAGGTGACCTCGGCGTAATTGTATTTTGCCTTGGTGGAGAAATAGTAAATTTTTGCATCCGGGTGCTTTTGGTAAAAGTCCTCAAGCCCGTCGTAGTAAGTAATATCCAGCTTGTCCCAGTAGTCAAGCCCTGCGCGCTTTAAGTGCTTGTCGGTCACGGTAAAGCCCATGGGGCGGATCAGGTGCAGCGACGCACCGGTTGCTGCGCAGGTGCGCGCGATGTTGCCCGTATTCTGCGGGATCTCGGGCTGGTGGAGAACGATGTTGATATGCTTCATAAGGGGAAATCCTTTCGTGTAAGGGCATTTGGCTTGCATCCGAGTGCTCCGCCCCTAAGATCCTTCGCGTCGCATCCCGGTCTGTCATTCTCGAGCGCAGCGAAGAATCTTGACCGGGATGCTTGCTCGAGGATGACAGGGGCGGAGGAAATCCTTAGCCAAATGATATTGTCTGTCCATATTATAGCGTTTTGGCCGCGCGTTTTCAAGTATTCTCCGAAAATTTACAAATATTTTAAGTATTGCAGTATTTTATGGTATATAATAAGTGAAATATAATGCGATAATATGTGTTTTCGGAGGAATAGATATATGAGCTTGATCACCAAGATCTTTGGCACATACAGCGAGCGACAGCTCAAGGCTGTCAGAAAAACCGCGGATTACATTGAGTCCTTAGCTCCCAAGTACGCGGCGATGACCGACGAGGAACTGCGCGGCACGACTGCGATCTTAAAGAACAGACTTGCTGCGGGAGAGACGCTGGACGACATCCTGCCCGACGCGTTTGCCGCCATTCGTGAGGCGGACGATCGCGTGCTTGGCAAGCGTCCCTTCTACGTGCAGTTGCTGGGCGGTATCGTGCTGCACCAAGGCAGAATTGCTGAGATGAAAACGGGCGAGGGTAAGACCCTTGTGGCAACCATGCCCGCATACCTCAACGCGCTTTCCGGCAAGGGCGTGCATATCGTCACGGTCAACGACTACCTGGCACGCTACGGCTGCGAGGAAATGAGCCGCGTGTACGGCTTTATGGGGCTTACCACCGGCCTTGTGGTACACGGCATTTCCAATGCTGAAAAGAGAGCTGCCTATGCTGCCGACATTACCTACGGTACAAACAACGAGTTCGGCTTTGACTACCTGCGTGACAACATGGTGGTTTATAAGGAGAACATGGTGCAGCGCGGACACGCGTTTGCCATCGTGGACGAGGTGGACTCGATCTTAATCGACGAAGCGCGTACCCCTCTGATCATTTCGGGCGCAGGCGACAAGCCTACCGATATGTACGAGAAGGCCAACGCCTTTGTCAAGACGCTGACCAAGCACGTGGTCAAGGAGCTTGACAACAAGGAGCAGCACGACGACATCGAGGCCGATTACATTGTGGACGAAAAGGCAAATAACGCCATTCTGACCCCCAGAGGCGCCAAGAAGGCAGAGCGCTTCTTTGGCCTTGAAAACTACGCCGACCAGGAAAATGCAAGCGTTGCGCATCACGTCAACCAGGCGATCCGCGCGCACGGCTGCATGCACCGCGATCAGGACTATATCGTCAACGACAAGGGCGTTATCATCGTCGATACCTTTACCGGCCGACTGATGTACGGTCGTCGCTATTCGGACGGTCTGCACCAGGCAATCGAGGCAAAAGAGGGTGTGGTCATTGAAAAGGAAAACAAGACGCTGGCCACCATCACCTTCCAGAACTATTTCCGTATGTACGGCAAGCTCTCGGGCATGACGGGTACGGCGCTGACCGAGGAGGAGGAATTCAGAGAGATCTACTCCCTGGACGTTGTGGAGATCCCCACCAATATGCCCATGATCAGAACCGACCACAGCGACGTGGTCTACAAGAACGTGGAGGGCAAGTACAGAGCCATCATCAACCAGATCAAGGAGTGCCACGAGAAGGGGCAGCCCGTGCTGGTGGGTACCGTTTCGGTTGAAAAGTCCGAGCTGCTTTCCGCAAGACTCAAAAAAGAGAAGATCCCTCACCACGTGCTCAACGCCAAGTACCACGACAAGGAAGCAGAGATCGTGGCGCAGGCGGGTAAGTACGGTGCAGTCACCATTTCCACCAACATGGCGGGCCGTGGTACCGACATCATGCTTGGCGGTAACCCCGAATTCATGGCAAAGGCCGAGTTGCGCGCGCAGGGCGTGGACGAAGCGCTGATCGCGCAGGCAAACGGCACCTCGTTGACCGACGATCCCGCAATTCTCGGTGTCAGAGCGCAGTATAACGAGCTTTACGAGCGCTTCAAGCAGGAAATCGCACCCGAGGCCAAGATGGTCAAGGATGCGGGAGGCTTGTTCATCGTGGGCACCGAGCGTCACGAAAGCCGCCGTATCGATAACCAGCTGCGCGGCCGTTCGGGCAGACAGGGTGACCCCGGTGAATCCCGCTTCTTCCTTTCCTTGGAGGACGATCTGATGCGTCTGTTCGGATCGGAAAAGATTGCGGGTATGGTGGATCGCATCGGTATGACCGAGGATACCCCCATCGATGCCAAGATCCTGTCTGGCAGCATTCAGACGGCTCAGCAGAGAATCGAGGATCAGAACTTCAAGCGCAGAAAGTATGTGCTGAGCTTTGACGACGTCATGAATCAGCAGAGAAATATCATCTACTCGCAAAGACAAGAGGTGCTCAACGGTAACGATATCTCCAACCGCATTCTGCACATGATCGGCGAGTCGATCAAGGAAAACGTTGCCATCTATGCGGGCGAGGAAGGCCCCGGGACCTGGAATCTGGACGGCTTGCGCGCCGCTTATATGGGATATTTGTGCGACGAGAGTGACTTCCGCTTTGACGAAAATCAGCTCTCGGGGCTCAAAAAGAAGGATCTTGAGGATTACCTGATGGAAAAGGCAGAGGCCAAGTATGAGGAAAAGGAGCAGCTGTTCGGCGAGCAGACCTTCCGCGAGGTGGAGCGTGCGGTGCTGCTTCGTCACGTTGACACCGCCTGGATGGATCATATCGACGCTATGGACGATCTCAAGGGCAGCATCAACCTGCAGGCTTATGCGCAAAGAGATCCCATTACCGAGTACCGTATCGTGGGCGGCGACGCGTTTGACGCTATGGTCAACGATATCCGTGAAAAAACGGTTCGCACCATTTTGTCCATTGTGCCAAGGCCCCGTGAGGAGGTACAGCGCGTGCAGGTAGCAAACCCCTTGCAGGACGGCTTTGAGGGTCAGGGCAAAAAGGCGGTCAAAAAGGTGACCGTCGTGCGCCGTGAAGCCCCTAAGATCGGCAGAAACGATCCTTGCCCCTGCGGCTCGGGTAAGAAGTACAAGAACTGCTGCGGCGAAGGCAAATAAGGGTAGGATATGGGATTCGGAATTCTGTTTTTATCATATTTTTTAGCGTTTTTCGTGCCGCTTTCCTATTTGCATATCATCGGATATGCAGGCGTGGCATGGGCGCTGTGTAAGCTCAAGGATTACCGTCCTGCGTTGGCGCGGGCGGTATGGTGGCTGATCCCGCTGGGTGTATGCTGCCTTTACCATATCCTTGCAAGCGTGCTCTCGCTGTTGCCGAGCCTGGGTGCTGCCGAGGTGCAGCTGCCCTTTGTCAACGAGGCCGTCACGGCTGTGGTCAGCATGATCGAAAGCACCTTGATTTTGTGCTTTCACTTTGTGCTTTTGCGCGGTCTTCGCGGCTTTGCCCGGGAGCTTGAGCTGCCCGAAATCGCCAAAAGAACCGATTGGGGACTTTGGCTGGTCAGCGTTCAGTGCTCCTGCTACATCCTTGCGATGATTCTCGAGCTGGTTGGTGTTTCGCTGCCGCTGTTTTCGATCATTGCGCTGGTGATGCAGTTCGTGTGGGCCATTTTCAATCTGTATAACCTCTTTACCTGCTACATGTATATCTGTCCCGAGGGGGATGAGGATATGGAGCGCGCGCCCTCTCGCTTTGGCTTTGTCAACGAGTTCCGTGAGAGAATGGACGAGCGTGACCGCCGCGCACAAGACAAGGAAGCGGCATACATGGAGCGCAAGAAAAACAAAAAGAACCGTAAATAATGCGAGAGGAGTGTGGGAGCATGCAAATCAAGCCAAGAGCGCACATGGGGATCGGTCTGATCGCCTTATCTATGATCTTTTTCTTCAACGCTGATTTTGCGGTGTTTGATCTGTTGCCCGACGTGTTTGGGTATATTCTGCTGTCCCTTGGCATGTCCTCGCTGTCTTATCTCAATCATCATTTTGAAGAGAGTGCCAAGCATTTTCAGCGCATGATTGCGCTGAGCGCAGGCAGACTGGTGTTTGTGCTGGTGCTGTTCGGCCTTGTGGGCAACGCAGACCGCCCCACCACCATGCTGCTTGGTAATTTTGTGTTCGGCGTGCTGGAGCTGATGACGCTGCTGCCTGCCTACAAGCAGCTTTTTGAGGGTTTGATCTATGCGGGCTCGCGCCAGGGTGTGGGGGAGAGCATCTTCCGCCCGACGCCGTGGCATCGCGTTGTGTCTCGCCTGATCCGCCGCAGATCCGAGTTTGATGAGAGAAACACGGCCGTGACCGTGACCGAGAGCATTTCGCTGTGCACCGCGCTGTTTGTCATTCTCAAGGTGGTGCTGAGCGTGCTGCCCGAGTTTACGGTGCTGACCGATCATACAGAATCGACAATCAACCTCTATGAGTACGTCTGGCTGTTCCGCATGGGCGCCATGCTGCTCTGGACGGTGCTTGGCGTGGTCTGGCTGGTGCTTATGCTGCGTTATTTTATCGGCATTTACCGCGACAAGGTATACGTATCGGCTCTTTACGAGAGCTATATGCGCGATATTTATCCCAATAAAGAGCTGTTTGTTGCAAGGAGATATAAGCTTGGCTCGTTCTTTTTGATGCTGGGCGTCATTCTCGCGCTGGATCTGCCCATGGACGGCGTCAATGTGCTGCCCGACGTGCTGTGCGCGGCCTGCCTGCTTGTGGGCATTCTTGCGCTGCGCCACTATCTGAGCAACTGGAAATCCGCCTGCTGCGTCATTGGCGCATATGCTGTTTTTTCAGTGTTCGAGACCTATTGGCAGTATCGCTATTTCAAAATAGAGGAGTACTCTGCCACGGCAGCGCTTGGTAAGGGTGAGGCGGCGGACGCTTACACCGTATCCATCGTGCTGAGCATCATCGGTGCTGTGATGTTTATCATGGTCATGGTCAGCGTGCTGGAATGCTTAAAGGATATGATCCGCAATCACACAGGCTTTGTCATCGCGCATACCGATATGCAGACCTACGGTAAGCTCAATGCGCTGCATAAGCAGCTGATCCGCGGACTTGTGCCCGTGCTGATCTCGGCGATTCTGTTCGCAATCGGCGGCGTGGCGTATACGATCCTGCTGCCGCATAGCGGCATGGGCGGCGACTGGTACACCGTGCTTGCCTCGGTGATGTGGCTGGTCAATCTCGCGCTTGGCGTTGTGATGGTGGTGCTGTTTGCCGAAAAGAACGGCGATATTACCGAGCAGATCAACAACCGCTATTTGCTGACCGGCTCGTCAGCCTCGAAGGAGCCGACTGAATAAACCGCACTTGTTCTGTGCATACTGTCTTCAAGCCCTATACCGGGTGAATTTGTAAATACAGGAGAAAAACAGTATGCAGAATCAGAACCAAAACCAGAATCAGAATCAGAACAACGCGCAGAACCGTAAGCAGTATCCCGATAACAATCCGCTGCCTATGGACAAGCAGAACGCTCAGAACGAGCAGAACAATCAGAGCCAGAACAAAAAGAAGAACTAAAAAGGCAATTACTTGTGCTGCCGCACCGTGGTGCGGCAGCCCCTACATACAGAAAGGACATCATGCAAGACCTTTATCACAGATACCAAAAGGCCAAGCGCGCACTGTTTGATAAGTACTATCAGGACTTAAACGACATGCAGCGCAAGGCAATCTACAGCGTCAACGGCCCGTTGCTCATCTTAGCGGGCGCGGGAAGCGGTAAGACCACCGTGCTTGTCAAGAGAATTGCGCACATCATCCGCTATGGTGACGCCTATATGACCGAGCGCGTGCCGGGTGGCGTGGACGCAGCGTTCGTAGAAAGCCTGGAGAGTGCGATCAATCTGCCCGCGCACGAGATCGGCGAGATTCTTTACGAGCTTGCCGAGCAGCCCTGTCCGCCCTACCGCATTCTGACCTTTACCTTTACCAATAAGGCCGCAAACGAGATGAAGGAGCGACTTTCCCGCACCTTTGCCGATCCCGACGTGGCAAAGGACATTTGGGCGGGCACCTTCCACTCGATTTGCCTGCGCATTCTGCGCATTTATGGCGACAGACTCGGGTACCAAAAGGAATTTACCATTTACGATGCGGACGACACCAAAAAGGCGATCGGCTCTGCCATGAAGGCCTGCAACGTGGACGACAAGCAATTTCCCATCAAGAGCGTGATTGCAGCCATCAGCTCGGCAAAGGAAAAGCTGCAAACTCCCGAAATGTACGAAATGGTGTCCGGCAACGACTTCAGACAATCGCGCATTGCGAAGATTTATAAGAAATATCAGGATCAGCTGCGCGCCTCCAACGCCATGGATTTTGACGATATCATTATGAATACTGTCACGCTGCTGCGTGAGCACGAGGACGTGCGCCTTTCCTATCAGCGCAGATTTTTGTACGTCTGCGTGGATGAGTACCAGGATACCAACACCGCGCAATTTGCGCTTTGCGCGCTGCTCTCGGGCGGCTATCGCAATCTCATGGTGGTGGGTGACGACGATCAGAGTATTTACCGCTTCCGCGGCGCGACCATTGAGAACATTCTCAATTTCGACCGCGTGTATGCCGACGCAAGCGTCATCAGGCTGGAGCAGAATTACCGAAGCACGCAGACCATTCTGGACGCAGCCAACGAGGTCATCTCGCATAACGCGGGCAGAAAGGGAAAGACGCTTTGGACTGCGGGTGATAAGGGCGACAAGATCTACTTAAAGCAGCTGGAAACCCAGGATTTTGAAGCAAGAGAGATCATTTCCACGGTCCACCGCGGTGTAGCCTCGGGTGAGTATCACTACCGCGATTTTGCCGTGCTGTACCGAACCAACGCGCAGGCAAGCAGCATTGAGCGTGCTTTTGCCAAGAGCGCGTTGCCTTACCGAATTTTGGGCGGCGTGCGCTTCTCGGATCGCAAGGAGATCCGCGATATCGTGGCGTACCTGCAACTCTTGGTCAACCACAACGACCGCGAGAGACTTTTGCGCATCATCAACGAGCCCAGGCGCAAGATCGGTGACCGTACGCTTGAGGCGGTTGAGGCCATTGCCGAGGAGCAGGGATGCTCCATGTTTGAGATCATGCAGCAGGCGAATCGCTATGCTGCGCTCTCGCGCTCGGCCATTGCGCTGATGAACTTTACTGCAGTCATCAACGAGCTGACCGCATTGGTTGGTCACATGCCGCTTGGCGAGCTGTTTGATCAAGTGGCAGACCGCACGGGCTACCGTCAGATGCTGATCGACGGCGGCGAGCAGGAAAAGGACAGACTTGACAACTTAAACGAATTCAAATCCGCCATGGTGGAATACGAATCCCGCACCGAGGAGGACGTCGCGCCCACCCTGACAGGATTTCTCGAGGAAAACGCGCTGGTGGCCGACGTGGACAGATACGACGAGAGCGCCGATGCGGTGGTCATGATGACCATCCACAGCGCAAAGGGTCTGGAGTTTCCCATCGTGTTCCTGCCCGGTATGGAGGACGGTTTATTCCCCGGAATGCAGACCATCACGAGCGGCACGGACGAGATGGAGGAGGAGCGCAGACTTGCCTACGTGGCCTTGACGCGCGCCAAGAAAAAGATCTATATCTACCACACCAAATCGCGCTTGCTTTACGGCCGCACGACTTACAATCCGCTCTCGCGATTCGTGTCCGAGATCCCCTCGGGACTTATCGAGAAGTTTGAGGAACGCCCGGTCAGAAACCCCTACAGCCAGCAGCCGGTCTACAAGACCTACTATTCGGAGTCGCAAAACAAAGCGCCCGCCACGGCACGGCAGACGAACAACGCAGCAACCCCGTATCCCGTGCGCAAGCCGCAGCCCACACCCGTAACGGGTGGCAAAAGGGAAGTGTTCGCGCCCGGCGACCGCGTCGCACATATGACCTTTGGAGAAGGCGAGATCCTCTCGGTCAAGAACATGGGCGCGGATATCCTGTACGAGGTCATGTTTGATAAGGTTGGCACCAAAAAGCTGATGGCCACCTACGCAAAGCTCAGAAAAATTTAATCAGAAATCAAAACTTCGGAGGCATACATATCATGTTAATTTCCATCACCGGCAAGCTTGGCAGCGGAAAGTCCACCGTCTGCAATCTGCTCAAGGACAGATACGGCTTTGAGATCTACAGCACGGGCGCATTCCAGCGCGAGGTTGCAAGAAGCATGGGCATCACCACGCTGGAGCTCAATAAGAGATTGCGCGAGGACCCCTCTCTGGATTACGTCATTGACGATAAGGTCAAGCAGCTGTCGATCGAGAAGGCAGAGGAAAAGCTGATCTTCGATTCGCGCATGGCATGGCACTTTGCGGTCAAATCCTTCAAGATCTTTCTGACCATCGAGCCCTGTGAGGCGGCCAGACGCGTCATGCTCAATCAGCGCGGCTGCGAGGAATTCTATGCCGACGAACAGGAGGCGTGCGATAAGCTGATTGAGCGCAGTAAGGTCGAGCAGGCGAGATTTATGCAGATCTACGGCGTGGACTACTACGATTTCAATAACTACGACCTGATCGTGGATACCACCGCCCGCACACCTGAGGAGATCATTGACATCATCATGAATGCCTACGACAGCTACGTGGAGAATGAGGGAGACTATTCCCGTCGCGTGTTTGACTGAATTAAGAAAAAGAAACTGAGCTGCGAGGCTGATAAAATTAGCGGAGAATTCCGCGCAAAAAAGGACTGTATCACATATGGATACAGTCCTTTTTTGCTTGTTTTTTGAATAGTTACCGCAGGTGCTGGCGATCGCTGATCGCCCTACGGAACTTCGTGTAGAAAGTTTGCGAAACAAAACCCAAAACAAAAACACTTGTAGGGGCCATCGGTGATCGCTGGCATTTGCAGCAACTAATTTATTTGCATATTTTCAAAACGGGGACTTCTTTTACATGAAGAAGTCCCTGTTTATTCCGTTAATTCCACAGCCCCATCGCAAAGCTTATTTATTCGGCTGCTTCAGGCCGTCTTTCCGACCTTCTTCTCCCCAAGTCGCGCCCAGAACTTAAAGGTAAACGTCCAAGCCGTTGCGGCGACGACCACCA
>CAZCRV010000003.1:0-27844 GCA_964501175.1 uncultured Clostridium sp. | reverse complement strand
TCATAGCAAAAGGCTGAGCCATTCGCTTCTTAAAAAGCTTTTGACTCAGCCCCTTCATATTTTCATTTTATTGTGCATTTTTTACTCTGCACTCTTCACTCAATTCGTTCTTGCAAACTCGCTTGCCAGTATGGAATACGTTCCCACCGTGCGATACGCACCCTTGACCAGCATTGCCTCGCGTCTCTCGCCCTCAAAGTGCATGCCGAGGCGCTCCATGAGCCTGCAGGAGCGGTCGTTCCCTTTTAAGTACCTTGCCTCAATGCGGTGCAGCTTGAGCGCGACAAAGCCAAAGCGCACTACCTCGGCGACAGCCTCGGTCGCGTACCCTTGGCCGCAATAATCGGGGTGGAACACGTAGCCGATCTCGCCTGCGTCGTTGGGGTAATCAAAGCGCGTAAAGCCGCACGAGCCGATGACTCTTCCGCTCGCCTTTTCCACCACGGCCCAGTCGAAATAGTCGCCCACGCTATATCTCTGCCCAATGTAGCGCAGATAATCCTGCGTGTATTCTATGCTTGTATGCGGTGCCCAAGTCAAGTATTCGGTCACATCCTCGCGTCGGGAATAGGCGTAGATATCCTCCTTGTCCGAGACCAGCATTTTGCGCAAGATCAGCCGCTCGGTCTGGAGCGTGGGGATTTTTGAAAAGATTCGGTATATGCTTTCCTTTTTCACGGGCTCAATACTCCTTTGGTCGTCATATCCCCATTATAACGGATAGCGTCGCCTTTTGCAAGCGTGTGCGCAAAAATCTCGTAAAATCTTTGGAAAATATTGCGCGCAGCGGTGACAAGACGCGACTTTTGTGATATAATGGAGAGGATATGACCAAGAGAGGAGGACGCATATGAAGGAACAGCTGAACCGCGTGATGGTGCCCGTGCTGCTGGGCGACGGCGCACAGGCAAAAGGCATTGCACGCAGACTTTACCGCCGCTTTGGCGTGATCTCGCATATCTATTGCGCCCACCCCTCGCTCTTTACCTATCTGCTCACTTACGTGCGCGTGGTGCGCACGCCCGAGTATCTGCAAGGGGAGCTGCTACTCGAAGATCTTTGCACCTTTGCGCGGGAATACCCCGATCTGCTCTTTTGTCTGATCCCCTGCACCGATGCCCACAAGGCATTTTGCATGGCGCATGCCGCAAGGCTGGAGCCTTACTACGTCATCCTGCAGCCCGAGCAGCTGGGCTGTGACGCGCTGCCTTATCTTTCCAAGGAGGAGATGGCCGTATGAAGCTTTCCGAACTCATCCGAGATTTTGAGTATACCTGCTCGCGCCCGATCCCGGACGCAGAGATCACCTATATCTGTCACGACTCGCGCAAGGCAGGCCCAGACGCGCTGTTCGTGTGCATCTGCGGCTACGTCAGCGACGGCCACAGCTATGCCCTGTCCGCTTATTCAAACGGTGCGCGCGTATTCGTGGCGCAAAAGCCGCTCTCGCTGCCCTCTGACGCGCTGGTGTTGTACGTACCTGACTCACGCTTCGCTCTTGCCGAGCTGGCAGCCACCATACACGGTCATCCTGCGGACAAGCTGCACGTGATCGGCATTACGGGCACCAAGGGCAAGACCACCACCGCCCTGATGATTCACGGCGTGCTGGAATCGCTGGCCATTCCCTCGGCTTACATAGGCACCAACGGCATTGATTTTGGCGGCAGACACTACGCCACGGTCAATTCCACGCCCGAAAGCCTGGATTTGCACGAATACATGGCGCAGATGGTGGAATGCGGCGTCAGATACGTGGTCATGGAGGTGTCCTCCCAGGCGCTGAAACTGCACCGCGTGCACGGCATCGGGTTTGACACCTGTATTTTCACCAATCTCTATCCCGATCACATCGGCGGTGTGGAGCACGCCGACATGGAGGAATACAAAGCCTGCAAGAAAATGCTGTTCTCCTTCCCCGGCATCAAGAGTATTCTGTGCAACGCGGACGATCCTGAGGCGGCATATATGGTCGATGGAGCAAGCGCGCCCGTGACCACATTTGGCAAGGGCAAGACATGCGATTGGCGCGGCCGCCGCGTCAAGGCCGAGATCTGCCACCGCGTACCGGGCACGGCATTTGTCTGCCACACGCCCGATGGTCTTGACCTACCCGTGCAAATTCCCTTCCCCGGTGATTACAGCGTTTATAACGCGTTGTGTGCGCTGGCGGTTTGTGACAAGCTGGGCATTCCGCTCAAGGACAGTATCGCAGCACTCGGGCACGTGCGCGTCAAGGGCCGCTTTGAGCCCGTATTTTTGCCGGGCCGACCCGACTCCACCTTTATCATTGACTACGCGCACAACGGTGCGTCTCTGCGCGCTGTGCTGACCTCTCTGCGCGCTTACAAGCCGAAGCGTCTGATCTGCCTGTTTGGCTCCGTGGGCGACCGCACGCAAATGCGTCGCGGCGAGCTGGGCGCGGTGGCGAGTGAACTTTGCGATCTCTCTATTCTGACCTCGGACAACCCTGGCAACGAATCCCCCGACAAGATCATTGCGGACATCGCAGCCGCCTTTACCCACGACCGCTACGTCTCTATCCCCGACCGCGCCGAGGCGATTGCCTATGCGGTCAAAAACGCCAAAAAGGGCGACGTGATCCTGCTTGCGGGCAAGGGCCACGAATCCTACCAGTACGTGCGCGGCAAATACCTGCCCTTCTCGGAGAGAGAGATTCTGATCGAAGCGGATAAAATGTTATAAAAGCACAGGGACTGCGCAAAAGCAGTCCCTGTTATATTCTCTCATATGAAAGGTGCTTCGCCCGGTGGATACGTTATCCGTCCATCTGTAGGGTGCGACGTCATGCCGCAAGCGGCGACCGCACCGCCCTGCAACAACAACATTTTGTAGGGACCGACCTCCCGGGCGGTCCGATCCAATATGATCCCGCATATCATGGACCGTCGAGGACGCCGGTCCCTACAATGCGAAAAAGACGGTGCGGTCGCCGCTTGCGGCATGACGTCAACACCCTACAGACGGACGGATCTCTCATCCCTGACAATTCGCTGCTTACAATTTTCGTACACTTCTTCCGTACAGGTATATTCGTTTCATATCAAAGCCCCCTTACTCTTTCCCCGGCAACACTCGGAGGCCATCCGACAGCGCAAGATAGACCTGCTCCCTGCTCTGCAAAGGATGCAGCACGTCCTCATCCGCCTCATCCAAATCAAAAGCCAGCCCGAACTCATCGGGGTAAATCTGCATATCCACGAAATACGCTCCGTGCCTGCCCTGTATGCCGATGCATTTGAGGTGCTTGTGAAAGTCCACAAAGATTTCCGGTCTTGTAATACCGAGCGATTTGAGCATTTGCAGCATGCTGCCGTCCAGATAATCTGCAAGGAGAAGGTCAAACGCGCTCTTGTCCTGTGCTCTTTGCTCCAGATATTTCCGAATTTTGGTTTTCTTATTCAAGCACATATGCGCGCTCCTTTTTCCCATCTTTTTCAAGATCATTATAGCACAAAGCGCCAAGGCTTGTCAAGGAAAATACCCCTCTGCCGCAGCAGAGGGGCTTTGGCTATTTATTTCGGGAATGCATCCGGGAACGGGCGCACGAGAAATTCACAGTGCTTAAAATATCATAAAAGGCCCCCTGCCAAAGTAGGAAGCCTTTGATTTTGATTTTTCGATTACTTTCTGGTGCCCTGCTTGAACATGGACAGCATATCGTCCAGATCGTCGTCAGCAGAGGTGGGCTTTGCTTCCTTTACGATTGCCTTTGCAGGCTCGCTCTTGGGCTGCAGGGAGATCTTACCGGGATTCTGGTTGTCGTCCTTCTTGTCAAAGCCGGTTGCGATGATGGTGATCTTCATCTCATCCTCAAGCTCAGGGTCGAAGCCGACACCCCAAATAACGCTCGCGTCGGGATGTGCCTCGTTGGCGATCATGGTGGACGCCAGATCCACGTCCTCCAGACCTACGTCGGGAGAAACCATAATGCTGATCAGAACGCCGCGTGCGCCCTTGATAGAGGACTCGAGCAGCGGGCTGGAGATAGCAGCGCGAGCTGCCTGCTCTGCCTTATCCTTACCGGTAGCGGAGCCGATACCCATATGTGCGTATCCTGCGTCCTTCATGATGGAAGTGACGTCAGCAAAGTCAAGGTTGATGAACAGGGACTCGTTGACCAGGTCGGAAACGCTCTTAACGCCGCGGTGCAGCACGTTGTCTGCGATCTCGAATGCGTTAGCCAGCGTGATTCTGGTATCGGTTACCTGCTTAAGCTTCTCGTTGGGAATGACGATCAGAGAGTCTACGTACTGGCTCAGCTCAGCAATGCCTGCCTCTGCCTGTGCTGCTCTGCGCGCGCCCTCGAATGCGAAGGGCTTGGTCACAATGCCGATGGTCAGAATGCCCATTTCGCGTGCAACGCGTGCCACAACGGGAGCTGCGCCCGTGCCGGTACCGCCGCCCATACCTGCGGTTACGAATACCATATCGGTTCCCTGCAGGAACTTCTTAATATCATCAAGGGATT
The DNA here is from genome assembly GCA_964501175.1 of uncultured Clostridium sp. Taxonomy (GTDB): domain Bacteria; phylum Bacillota; class Clostridia; order Oscillospirales; family CAG-272; genus SVQP01. The sequence goes on along the minus strand of CAZCRV010000003.1, from coordinate 23,352 downwards.
CCTCTGCTGCGCGTGCACCGATCTGAGGATTGGAGCCTGCGCCAAAGCCCTTGGTCAGCTTTTCGCCGATTACCAGCTGCAGTCCTGCTTCGGATCTGCGAAGTGCCTGTCTGTCTGTGTTAATGGACACGAATTCCACACCGAGGATGTGGCTGCTGATCATTCTGTTGACAGCGTTGTTTCCGCCGCCTCCGACACCGATCACCTTAATATTGACACCACAATCATAGGTATCGTCATGTTCAAAAGTCATGTTAATTGCCCTCCCGAAAATTTATCATCATTTTTTTATTACGTAAGCCAAAGCACAACACCTTGTGTCTTATGGGCAAAATCAGCCCAACATATGCCTTGTATATATAATATAACAAACTCTTAAATAATTCAAGAGGTTTCGCAAAAATAATTGTAACAATTTATGAAAAATTCACAATTCTTCGTGCTATTCAGGACCTTGGCTGATCAAGATCTTGGTCATTGGCGGGATAAATGGAGCACTCGTCATCGCCAAGCAGAATGATATACTTCTGATCGGGATCTACCTGAGCCTGGGCAAGAATTTGCTGTGCCAAGGAAAGCTTTTGCAAAAAATCCTGCTCGTCTCTGACTCTTCCGAAGTCGATGCGGTACTTGCTGTCAAACGTGACGCGCACGTCGAATTTCTGCGAAAGGTCCATGCAGGTCAGCGTACCCGTCAAGGATGCGTTTTCCACCCAGGACAAAAACTCCGTGATATAGGCAAAATCCTGCTCGGTTTTGGCGTTTTCCCCGGTTTCCTCCTCGCGGGTAAAGCGCAGTCTGCTGCTTCTTCCGGGCTCGGTCTCGTCAAGTACGGGCGCGGGAATGGCGATCTTGCAAAGCCCCAGTTCGGCAAATTTCTGCTCGTCGCGGGCTGCGTCCACCACGCGCAGATCCGCACCGATGGCCAGCCAGCCGGTATGCGGCTTGCCGCCGATCTGCGTATCGTAATAGAAATAATACAAGGGCGTCTCCTCGGTCACGCTGATGCGCAGCGTTGCGGGAAACTGATATTTGACCTCGGTACTCTCCAAGTATAGAAGGTTGTCCATCAGTCTCTTTTCGGCGCGGCGCGGCATCAGGCTCAGCATTGGCGTCATGGCGGACTTGTCAAGCGCCGCCATGATCTCCTCTTCTGTGTAGTGCGACTGATTGGAGTCGATCTGCACTTCAAGGATCGGAAAGAGTGCAAGCACCAGCAATACCACGGCTACAAGCGCCACCCCACCACCGATCAGCGCCGTTTTTTTGGTGATGGCGGCCTTTTGCTCGGGGGTGTAGTTTTTATGCGGGATCGCTTCAAGCAAGAAATCCCTGAATTTCTGCAGCTTTTCCTTCATGCGCGGGACTCCTTCCCTGCAATCAGCATCTCCACCTCTGCAAGGATCTTTTGGTTGGCATCCACCGAGGCAAAGGCTGCAATGCGCTCGCGCATCTCGGCTCTCTTTTGCTCGCTTGCAAGCAGCTGCTCAACGCGCGCCTGCAGGCCACCATCCGCATACTCGCTCTCGCGTGCATACAAGGCAGCGCCCGCGTCGCCAAGCGCCTTGGCGTTTTTATATTGGTGATCGTTTGCTACGTTGGGGGACGGGATCAAAATGGCCGCCTTGCGCATCAGCGCAAGCTCGGAAACCGTCATCGCACCCGCGCGGGAAATGACGATATCCGCTGCTGCCATTTGCACGGGCATATCGTAAATATACTCGGAAACGCGCACGTTGGGCAGCACAGCAAGCCCCGCCTTGGCGTATTTTTCTTTATATTCCTCGAAATATTCTTTACCCGTAGCCGTCACGAACAGCACGTCGGGATGCTTTTTGGCCATGCTCTCAATCATTTCAAAGACGTAGCGGTTGACCATCATGGCACCTCTGCTGCCGCCAAAGGCCAATACCATATACCGGTACTTCCCGTCCGCGTCAATTTTTCGTCTTGCCTCTGCGCGATCGCACGCACTAAAGCCATGCAGCAAGGGGTTGCCGACAACGCTCGTCTTTTCCGGCTGACCGAACAGCTCTGCCGCCTCGGGGAAATTGACCAAGATTCGGTCCACCTTGCCCCTGACCTGCATCAAGGCCTTGCCGGGCAGCGCGTTGGATTCATGCACAAGGGTTGGCACGCCCATGCGCGCGCCTGCCGCCAGCAGCGGCCAGCTGGCATATCCGCCCGTGCCGATGATGATATCGGGCTTGAAATCGCGGATCAGCTTTTTGGCCTGGGCTTGCGACTTGAGCACCAGGTACGCCGTGCGCACGTTGCCCGGATGGAATATGGGCGAGCGCAGGCCGCAGATATCGATCGAGTAATACTCGCTGTATTTTGTGCGCGACAAAAGCTCCTCTGCCTTATCCGAGCGTTCGGTGGATGCGGCAAAGGCGACGTGTGCCTCGGGGTACTTCTTTTTTATGGTGTCAGCTATGGCGATGGCAGGGTTTACATGCCCTGCCGTACCACCTCCGGTCATCAATACGTTCATAACTCTCTCCGGATTATTTTTTCTGATAGGAATAACGTGAAATGGATAGAATGATGCCCATCTCGAAGATCTGCAAGGCAAGCGCCGTGCCGCCCGATGAGAAGAAGGGCAACGAAATACCCGTGTTGGGCATGGAATTGGTAACGACTGCGATGTTGAGCAGCGTTTGCAGCGCGACCTTGGTAGTAAGGCCATACACAGTCAGCGCGCAGAACTTGTCGGGTGCGTTTGCCGCGATCTTGTAGCCGCGCCAAACCAGCATGACCACAAGTGCCATGAGAATCAGCACACCCAGCATGCCAAGCTCCTCGCACAGAATGGTAAAGATAAAGTCGTTCTGCGGCTGCGAAACATAGCCGTATTTCTGCTGGCTCATACCAAGACCTCGGCCGAAAAATCCGCCCGAGCCAATGGCGTAAAGCCCTTGCAGCGTCTGCCAGGCCTCGCCCAGCGGGTCAACCTTATCGATATTGATCCAGGTATCGATTCTCTGTCTTGCGTAATCCGAAACCAAAAGCACACCACCGACAACCGTGACGCCCGCGACGCCAATGACAGCGAACCACCGCAGCTTTGTACCGCCCAGGTACATGACCACAATGCCAAGCACACCGAGGATGATCAGACCCGAGAGGTGCTTTTCCAGCATAACGAGGCCGCAGATGATGCCGATGATCACCACGGGGCCAAGCACACCGTAAGTAAAGTGTCCGCCGAATTTCTGCACCGTATCTATCTGCTTTTGATATTTGGACATAAACAGCGCCAAAAACATGATCAGCGCCATTTTTGCAATTTCCGAGGGCTGAATGGTGATACTGCCGATGGCGATCCAACGGTTTGCACCACCGAATACCGTACCGCTGATCAATACCGCCAAGAGCAGCACGATTGAACCGCCGTACGCGCAAATGGCAAAGAATTTCCAAAACCAGGGGCGCGCCATGAGTACGAAGGGCGCGGTGGCGGCCACGGCCAGCACCAGATACATCACGTGTTTTTTGATAAAATAGGTGGAATCCCCGTGGTACTGCGCCGCGTAGATCGAGCTTGCGCTGTACGCCATGATTACGCCGTACAAAATCAGTCCCAGCACGATCAGGAAAAACCACACGTCAATGCCGCCGCGCGTCAACACGCCCGGCTCGGGCAGAGGCTCGCCGTGAATTTTTTTCGAATAGATCGGATCCTCCGGCTCAAGCAGCGCATCCTGCTTTTGGTTGAAGCGGTCTGCCACCTCCCCGCCCTTCAGGCGTAAGGCACGCTTGAATCGCTCCCAATACACCCGATGCTTTTTCACGGTCTCACCCCCTTTTCAAAATTCAAATATGAGTTTGCGATTAAAATATAATAGTCAATGCCGCGATCACGCACAGAAGCAGCGTGACAAGGCTGAAGATCACAACGATTTTGTTCTCGCTCCAGCCGCACTTTTCAAAGTGATGATGCAGGGGCGCCATCTTGAACAGGCGCTTGCCGTGCGTCAGCTTGAAATACAGAATCTGGAACAGGCTGGACAGCATTTCAGCCACGTATACAAAGCCCGCGATGATGACAGCGATCTCCATGTGCGCCATGAACGCGCAACCCATCAGCACGCCGCCGATGAACAAAGATCCCGTGTCTCCCATAAACACGCATGCGGGATGGTGGTTATAGATCAGGAATGCGCACATAGCGCCAAGCAGCGCGGCTGAAACTGCGCCCAGCATGCCGTTGCCCGCAAGCACGGCCATGACCACCAAAAAGAGGGATACCACGGCGGTGACGCTGCCTGCAAGGCCGTCGATGCCGTCGGTTAAGTTGGTGGCGTTGACAAAGCCCGCAATGACGATGATGTAAGCGGGATATGCAAGCCAGCCAAGCTTGATGGCAATATCGGTAAACGGAATGACGATATCGGTGGAGAGGTTGCCCGTGATGGCCATCATAGCCACGTAAGCGCCCGCAAACACCAGCTGCAAAAGCAGCTTTTGCCAAGCGGTCAAGCCCTGGTTCTGTTTTTTGAGCAGCTTGCAGTAGTCATCGATAAAGCCGATGGCTGCATTGCAAACGCCAAGCAGCAATGTCAGTGCCATGGGAATGAGCGCCTTGGATTGAGCAGCGCCCGCTTTGATCAGGTAAGTGACCGAAAAGGCAGCCAGCACCAACAAAAACGGCGGAATAAAGCCAATGCCGCCCATGGTGGGAGTGCCTTGTTTATTTCCGTGCCATGCAGGGCCCAGCTCATAAATGGTCTGACCGATCTTTTTGGCACGCAGCACGGGGATCAGAAAATACAGCACCAAGGCAGCAAGGCCAAGCACCGCCAAGGCAATCACGGCGGCCTCGATGGCAACGGCGGCCTGCTCACTTATCTCTACACCAAACAATCTCAACAGCATGTCTCTCCCCTTACGCGTCCAAGCGTTTTTTTACAATGTCATAAATCTCTTCAAGTCTGACGCCTCTACTTGCCTTAAACAGCAGCGCGTCCTGTTTTTCAAGCATGGAGCAAAGCTGTGCGGCAGCCTGCTCTTTTGCATTTTCTCCGGTATATGCATACACCTCACAGCCACCGTGGCTCTGCGCCCCCTTTGCAATGTGCGCGCCCAGCTCGCCAACCGTAATCAGCACGTCAACCTTTTTTGCTGCAAGCGCGCCCACCTGCCCATGCAGCTGCTCGGTGGTCGTTCCCAGCTCCAGCATGTCTCCGAGCAGCGCGATGCGTCTGCCCCCTACGCGCAGCTCACCAAGCGTTTGCAGCGCGGCCTTCATGGATTCGGGGCTTGCGTTATAGCAATCGCACAGCAGTGTCACGCCGCCAACCTGCTCGATCTGCTGGCGCATGGGCATGCCGTGATAATCCAGGATGCCCGCGCGGATCTGCGCGTCGGACAGGTGGAAGATCTTGCCCGTCACAGCCGCAAACATGGCCGCCATGACCATATGCTTGCCAAGTGCGGGCACGCGCACGTCCGAGCGCACCTCGTGCTTGGTGTGCAGATCAAATAAAGTATATCCGTCTTCTGTGTATCGAATATTCTCGGCACGCACGTCGGCATCCTTGTTGTCAATACCGATGTAGACCGTGTGTTTGCCCTCGGCACGCTTACCCGCCAGCAGCGGCTCGTCGGCATTGAGCAGTAAAAATCCGCCGTGGCGCAGTCCGTCCGCAACCTCTAATTTGGCCAAGGCGATATTCTCGCGCGTGCCCAGGTGCTCAAGATGCGAGCTGCCCACGTTGGTAATCATAGCCACGAAGGGACACGCGGTGCGGCTCATGCGGGAAATTTCCCCGCGTGCGCTCATACCCATCTCCAACACAGCCGCGCGATGATGCGCACCCGCCTGCATCAGCGACATAGGCATGCCGATCTCGCTGTTGAAATTGCCTGCAGCCGCATACAGATTCAGCTCACGACGCAGCACAGCCGCCACCATTTCCTTGGTGGTGGTCTTACCCACGCTGCCCGTGATGGCAACCGTTTTCATGGGGTCGTTCTGTCCGAACTTCTCAATTCTGTAGCTCTTTGCCAGCTGGCAAAAGGCAGCCACGCTGTCCTCCACCACGGCAGCGCCCACGCTCTGGGCGCAAATGTCCTGCGGCACGTACTCGCACAGAATGCATCTGCATCCTGCTGCGATTGCCTGCCCGATATAGTCGTGTCCGTCCACGCGCTCACCGCGAATGGCAACGAACATGGTATCCTTATCCGCTTCTCTGGAGTCGGTGCAAATATATGAAAACTCCACGCCTGCGCTACCCGTAAAATCATACAGCTCGCCACCGCAATACGCTGCCGCTTGCCCAAGCTTCATGGGCTGCATACCAAGCTTGATCTTCATATTCCGCTCACTCTCCTTTGTTTATGTCCTTTTGGTTGCTTCTGCGATATTCTGCCACCGCTTGTGCCACGATAGCACGCTCATCAAACGGAAGTCTTTGGTTGTCCATAATTTCGTAAGTTTCGTGCCCCTTGCCCGCAAGCAGGATGACGTCACCCCTTCTTGCGTGTGCGATCACGTGTCGAATGGCCTCGCATCTGTCCTGAATGACACGATAATGCGCTCGCCTGTCAATGCCCTTGAGGATTTCCGCAATGATATCCGAGGTCTGCTCGCTTCGGCTGTTATCCGCCGTGACGACCACGTAATCGGCATATCTTGAAGCGATCTGCCCCATCTGTGCGCGCTTTCCGCGGTCGCGATCTCCCCCGCAGCCAAACACCAGCACCACGCGCTGCGCACGCATTTTCATGCGCTGCACCGCCTTGAGAAGATTTTCCAGTGCGTCCGGGGTGTGCGCGTAGTCAATATACACCGAGTAACCGATATCGGCCGGCAAAGCCACGCGCTCCATACGCCCGGGAATCGGCCGTATCAGCGGCATGCAGTCCTTGATTTTTTGTGCCTTGACGCCAAGCAGCAGCGCAGCTGCCGTGGCCTCGGTCGAATTGATCACGCCAAATTGGCCGCTCATCGGGCATCCGATGCGCACGCGTGCATTGGGCGAGACCAGATGATACTGAACGCCCGAAAAGCGCATACCGATTTCCTCGGGATAAAAGTCCGCCTGCGCGCTTCTTGCCGAGCAGGTATACACGCCGCTCGGGCGGCAGGTGCGCAGCGTGGCGAGATTTGCATCATCCACGTTGAGCAAGATCCGCTCGCTTTGATCGATCAGCTTTTTCTTGGCCGCAAAATAGGCCTCTTGCGTACCGTGAAAATCCAGGTGATCGCGCGTCACGTTTGTAAAAATGCCAAGGTCGAATCGAATGGGAGCGCACCGCTGCATGCACAGCGCATGCGAGGTGACCTCCATGACCATGATTTCTGCTCCCTGCTCTGCCATCCCCGCAAGCATGGGGTACAGCATCTCGGGGTCGGGGGTGGTCATATTGGCGGTTGTGCTCTCGTCCTTGGGAAAGATCCCGGCAGGACCCTCGCACTTGACGGTGCCGATCAGACCGCACGGAATTTGCGCCGCGCGTAAAAGCTCGTACAAAATCCAGGAAACCGAGGTTTTTCCGTTGGTGCCCGTCACACCCACAAAGCGCATTTTTCTCGAGGGCTTGCCGCACCACGCGTCCATCAGCTGCGCGATTGCTAATCTTGTATCGGGAACGCGCACAGCAAGCAGGCCGCTCGGGATCTCTCCCGCATAGTCCTCGGCCACGACTGCAGCGCATGCGCCGCGCTCAGCTGCGGCCCCAAGATATGCGTGTCCGTCCGCCTTAGTTCCCTTCAGACAGACGAACAGCTGTCCTTCCGTCAGCTTTTTGGAATCGGTGCAGATACCGGACACCTCGATGCGCTCTGCCCCTGCGGGATATGCCAGCCCCGCTATTTCACATAATGAAGAAAGAATCATGAAAGCCTCCGAATATTTTCTCTTTTGGCTTCCTGTTCTTTATATTTTCCTGATTTTTACGCCTCCGTATCCGGCAATCCTTCGTTTTCCACGTCGTCCGCTACGTTTTCGTCGCGGAAGTATACGGTGACGACCGTACCGATGGTCACCTGTGTGCCGGGCTCGATCGACTGTGCGTACACGGTTGAAGCCGTGCCGCTCATATAATTATACGCGCCCGAAATCTTGATATTCAGATTGCTGTTGGCAAGCAGCTGGCTTGCAGCAACGGCGGTCTTGCCCGAAAGATCAGGGACCTTGACCGTCTTTTGCTCGGCATTTCTGTCGGTGTATACGATCAGCGTCGCGCCTTCCTTTTCCACGCGCGTGCCCGCCTCGGGAGACTGCGCGTAGATCAGATCGCCGCTGCCCACGACCTTGAGCTCAAAGCCAACGCTTTCGGCATAGCCGCGCGCCGCTTCAACCGACCACCAAAGCACACCGGGTGCTTCAACAGCCATTTTCTCAAGCTCGGCATCGGTATATACCGCTTCCACGCCAAGATACGGCAGAATGGTTTCCAGTACGTTTGCCACGTAAGGTGCTGCGACCACAGAGCCGTACAGCGTACCCTTGGTGGGCTGGTCTACCATGATCATGGTAATATATTGCGGATCGTCCGCAGGTGCGTATGCAACGGTCGAGCAGATATACTTGCCGTCCAGGATCTCCCCGTTTTCATCGCGGAGGTCCTTTTTCTCGGAGGTACCCGTCTTTGCCGCTACTCTGTAGCCTGCGACGTATGCGTTTTTCGCGCCGCCGTTGCCCGAAACGCCCTCTTCTAAGATCTGCGAGATGGTCTTGCAGGTCTGCTCGCTGACCACCTGGCGTCTGATCTCGGGCTCGAAGGTCTTGATCACGTTGCCCTCGGTATCGGTAATGCTTCTGACAAGTCTGGGAGTGACCAGATAGCCGCCGTTGGCAACTGCCGCGATGGCGGTGACGTGGCCAAGCACCGAAATTTTGAAGTTCTGACCGAATGAAGCGGTGGCAAGATAGATATCCGCGCTCTCAAACAGGCTCTTATCCCAGAAGGTTACGCCCTCCACCGTGCTTCCCTCGCCCGGCAGGTCGATTCTGGTCTTTTCAAAATAGCCGAATGCCTTGAAATAGTTATAGAAATTGGTGGTGCCGATGCGCGCGCCCAGCTTCATCAACCAGGGGTTGCAGGATTGCTGAATGCCCTCGGGGAATGTCAGCGTGCCGTGGCCTTCGACCTTGTGGCACTTGATTTTGTGCCCGTTGACGATATGATAACCGGGGCAGAACGAGGTCTCGGACAGGCTGACCAGATTTTCCTCCAGCGCCATGGCTGCGGTGATGATCTTGAAGGTCGAACCGGGCATGTATACTTCGGTAACTGCCTTGTTGTTCCAGGTGGTCAGCAAAAGCTCCTGCGAGAGCTTGCCGTATTCCTCGCTGTCCTCAGCAAATCCGCTCTGTTCGAGCACCTTGATGCTCTCCTCGTTGAGCTGCCAGGGGTTATTGAGGTTAAAGGTGGGATAAACCGAAATGGCCAGCACGTCACCCGTGTTGACGTCCATGACGATGCCGCACGCGCGATTTTCACCACCCGATTCGATATAGGCTGCCTTGACCTGCTCGTCAAGTGCAGCCTGCACGAACACGTCAATGGTGGTATTGATCTGATATCCCGCCACCGCGGGGACCATGCTCTCGTAATCGTAGGGCATTTCGTTGCCGTCCGCGTCACGCGCGGTCACGTACTTGCCGTCCGTGCCCTTGAGGTATTCCTCATACGTATATTCCAGGCCGTAAATGCCCACGCCGTCGCTGTTGGTAAAGCCGATGGTGTGCGCGGCCAAGGATTCGTAAGGATAGTAGCGGGTGGCGGTTGCCTCCAAGAACACCATGTCCTCAAGGCTGTTCTCCTTGATAAACTCGCGGATCTGCTTGGCCACGTCCGAGGTCACCTTGCGCGCAATGGTTCTGTCTAAATAGTGCGTTTTGGTGGTCTGGAACTGCACGTCCTCGTAGCTGACGTCCTCAAGCAGCTCGGAAAGACCGTAAGAGATCATGTCCGCGTAGTCCACGCCGGTCTCATCGCTGTCCTGCTTGATGATACGGGGCGCGATGAACACGCGGTAGGTGGTCACGTTGCCCGCAAGCAGGATGCCGTTGGCGTCGTAGATCGCGCCGCGGTCCGCTTCGATCACGGTCTCGGTAGTGATCTGGCTGATGACCTTGGCCTGATATTTTTCATACTCCACGGTCTGAAGCAGCAGGATGCGGAGCAACAATAACGCAAAAGCCAGCGATACCAGAAAACCAAGTACCGCTGCCCTTTTGATTGTTTTTGTATCCGTTGTATGAAGACTCAACTCCGTATCCTCCCATGAAGCGGAAATTGCGGTTTACAACCGCATTTCCGCAGTGAAATGTTTCGCCGTGGGCGAAACGTGAAATTTTTGCTTCGCAAAAGTGATATTTTCGCTGTGCGAAAGTGATATGTTCCGCTGCGCGGAACGTTATGGAAGAAATTTGCCTCAAGACAAATTTCTATTTTATGGTATTTTGATCAAAGGACTCGTGTGATCAAAAACAGCGGCAGGCGCCCCGTGTCCGTCTCCTGCGCAGTCAAGAGTCGAAGCACCCCTTTTCGGCTTTGCCGAAAGGCTGCGCCCGCCGCCGATTCAAGTCCGATCATAAAAATTATATCGGAATTATCTTGTCCTGTCAATGTCAATTTATGAAGTACCTGCGGCTTTTATGCACGAGAGTGCGACTTAGTCCGCAACAATTCCGATCGCACCAAGCAAATTCGACAATCCCTTTCCGAATTTGCTCTTTGTTTCATAAACCTCGACTGAATTTTCACTATCCGTGCTCAACACCCCGGCAGAAACAAAGTCGGAACGCACCATGCCGTATTCCTCGACGGCGATCCGCTCGATCTCCAGCATATCGTTTTTAAGCGACAGCTCGGTATTCAGCGTTGTATACTGCTTATTGAGCGAGTCCAGCTCGCTTTGCAGAATGCTCGCTTCTCTGATGGACAGGCTTACCATAACCGAACTGCCAACGATCATGACGCAGCAGAGTGTGACGGTCAGCATCGCGCCAAGCACGCCTGCAGGCATCTTCTTTACATCACTCTTCTCGCGTCTTTCTTCCTTTTCAATCGGGAACCAATCTCGGGAGATCTCAGCTAACCTTGCGGTCGCGGGGCTTTCCAGATACTTGCGTACCGACTGAGGCATTTGCTCGGTCACCGTAAGCCACAGGGCTTTTTTTGGCGATTGCCCTCCTGCGACTGCGCTCTGTTCCTCGGCTTGAAGAGGCATTTCGGTTCTGATATTATAGTTGGGCATCTTGTAGCTGCGCTGATCGTGATAATATCTCACGAAATCGTCCGCAGTCATATGTCTTTGTCCCTTGTAAAGACCCGTGCGGTACTTGTCCGCCTTACCGTCCGAAACCTTCTCGGCCATGATATATGCACCGGGCGCCATGGCGTGCGAGAGTGCCTCTTCGCGCTCCTGGCGCTTGGCATCCAGCCGCACGTGCGCTGCAATGCCGCGATCCTTGTATCTTTCACACAAGGCCTGCACGTACTCGGAGCAAGCGGTATATTGGGGCTTTTTTGCTTGCATGATGTGCTCCATCGGGTCCTCCTATCGTTTTTCTGCCACGCGAAGCTTTGCGCTGCGCGAGCGGGGGTTGACTTCAAGCTCTTGCACTCCGGGCAAGATGGGCTTACGGCTGATGATATCCACCAGCGGCTTTTTGCCGCACACGCACACGGGAAAATCCCGCGGGCAGATGCAGCCGGACGCCAAGGATGCAAAGGTCTGCTTGACCAGGCGATCCTCCAGCGAATGGAATGTGATAATCGCGATTCTGCCGCCCGGCTTGAGCAGCGAAACAGCATCGCGGATGGTGGGTTCGATTACGGAAAGCTCACCGTTGACCTCAATGCGAATGGCCTGGAAGGTGCGCTTGGCGGGATGGTGGCCGCCCTCCTTGGCAGCGGCGGGCATGGCAGCCTTGATAATGCTGACCAGCTCGCCCGTGGTGCGAATGGGCTGCTTTTCCCTTTCCTGCACGATTCGCTGCGCAATGCGGGGGGCAAAACGCTCCTCGCCATAATCGTAAATGATCTTTTTGAGCTGTTGCTCGGTATACGTGTTGACCACGGCGTACGCGTCCAGCGTATCCTCGCGGTTCATGCGCATATCCAACGGGGCATCTGCCATGTAGGAAAATCCGCGATCCGCCGTATCCAGCTGATACGAGGAAACGCCAAGATCCAACAGCACGCCGTCAATGCCGTCGATTCCAAGCTCGCGGCATACCTGTGCCATCTCGGAGAAATTACTGTGCACCACCTGTGCGTGCTCTCCGAATTCTGCAAGTCTTGCACCGGCGGCCGCCACGGCACTCATGTCGCGATCCAGCGCGATCAGCTTGCCCGTGGTCAGGTGCGAGGCAATCTCATGCGAGTGTCCTCCGCCGCCTGCTGTTCCATCAATATAAATACCGTCTGGCTTGATGCAAAGTGCGTCCATGCACTCCGAGAGCAGCACCGAAACGTGAGAAAATACCTGTCCTTCCATCATTACAACCCGTAAAGCTCCAGCTTTGCACGCAGATCCTCTGCGCTCTCAGCGGCGATTTCTGCCTCGTACAAGGCCTCCGACCAAATTTCTGCACAATCGCAGTTGCCCACCACGACAGCATTCTTTTCCACCTGCGCATAATCGAGCAGCGCCTGCGGCAAAAGAATTCTGCCCTGTGAATCGGGCGTGACCTTGACCGCATTGCGGTGCAAATAACGCAACGCAGGCTCGGCAATTCTTCTCTCCTGTTGCCTGATGGGAGCGATATAAGCCTCCCAGCCCTCTACGGAAAAAACCTTGAGTCTGGGACCGCGGATGTCACGCGCCACAATCAGCTCGTCACCCAGCTCCTCGCGGTGCTTTGCGGGGATAAACAGCCTGTTCTTGGCATCCACACTGTGCCGATATTCACCTGTCAACACGACGCGCAGTCCTCCTTTTCCGTAAATTTTGGGGGGCAACAAACGGGGCGAGTCCAACACTTCGCCCCACATTCCCCCACATCGGGTATATTTATTATAAACTTAATACCAAAAAAACGCAATAGGGGTATGCACACTTTTTCAAAAAATCGTTCGGTTTTTTTGTATCTATTGCGAAAAATAACGGGTGCAATCCTAAAGTTGCACCCGCGATTTTACTAATTCATGTTATTACTTACAATTATTCCCATTTATTTATTTTTGCGATATTTCCCGCCAAAAGAATTAGCGGGAAATCGCGAAAAGCTGTACGACATGCGCGTAAAATATCACGCCAAAGCGGCAGCAGGAGCCGGGCTCCTGCCCTACGCTCACCGTTTTTCGGATGCATGAATGTCACTCTGCTTTTTGCGTCGTACCAACAGCGTCAAAAGTGCACGTCCGTCAAACGGGATGAGCGGATAGAGATACTGTCGCTTGCCGTTGATTGTTTTATTGGTGGCCAGCAGCACGACGATGAGCACCACGCCAATGCCATAGCCCCATACGTTGCCGATCGCCGTCATGATCAAAAGCCCGATACGCAAGAACTTGAAGGCATACCCAAGCTCATAAGACCTTTGCGTAAAGGTGGCGATGGCCACGAACGCCATATACAGAATGACCTCGGGGATCAGCCAGCCGATGCCCACCGCAAAGTCACCAAGGATCAAGCCGCCCACCACAGAGAGCGAATTGGACAGCATGCTGGGCGTATTGAGCGAGGCCATACGCAGCCCGTCAATGATAAACTCGGTCAAGAGCAGCTGCGCGATCAGAGGGATGCGCCCATGCTCCTGCGGGATGATAAAGGCCAGCCAATCGGGCACGATGGCCGCATTGGAGACCAAGAGATACCACGTGGGCACTAAAAACAGCGACAGCGCGAACACGATATAGCGGATGACGCGGATATAGGTGCCTGTCATGGGGGTAAAATAATAGTCGTTGGTTTCTTGCATGAAGTCGAAAATGCTGACCGGCAGAATCATGACCTGCGGGGAATTGTCGCAAAAGATCAGCACGCTTCCTTCCAGCACCTGCGCAGCGGCGGTGTCGGGACGCTCGGTATAGCGGATCTTGGGAAAGGGGTTATACCAACGCGTTTTGATCAGGCATTCCGCCAGCGACTGATGCCCGAGCGTGAGCGCATCGGTATCAATGGCTGCAAGCCGCTTTTGCATCATGCGCACGTAATCGGGGTTGGCCTTTCCCGAAAGATAACAAAGCACGACGTCGGTTTTGGAGCGTCGACCGATCGAAAAATACTGCATGGTCAGCTGCGTATCACGTACGCGGCGGCGCAAAAGCGCGGTATTGAAGATCAGCGTTTCCACAAAGCCGTCTCGCGAGCCGACCATGACGCGGTCTCCCTCGGGCTCTTCGGTCGAGCGCGCGGGATAGGTGCGGGCATCCACAATGATGGCCTGCGGGCCAAAGGCAGAGCCGAGAATGAGTGAGGCGCCCGAGAGCACCATCTGGAGCATGAGGTCTACGTTGCCCGTGGTTTCAGCCTCGACGTGCGGCACGTTGTATTCCACAAATCGCTCTGCCGAGGATTTTTGTCCGTCGGGCGGAGTCTGCATAGAATCCAGCGAGAGAAAATGCATCATCAGCTTTTGCATGGGGGTTGCATTCACAAAGCCGTCGATATAGTAAAGCGTCATTTCGTCCTGTCCTATGCGAAGCACCTTGCGAATGACGTCAAAGTTGTCGTCGGGATGCAGGAGGCTGTCGATGGTAGCCACGTTAACCCGATAGTTTTCACCCAGTTTACCCATAATTTCAAGTTCCTTTTTTGTATTCAAGGTTAGTTTGAGTGAAAAGTAAAGAAACATGTCAAGCAATAAATGGATAGCCGAACAAAGGATTTGACCTCTGTCCGGCTATTGCATATTTCAGATTCAAAACGTTTGAACTATTCTGTACGTACCGCTCACGAGTGTCTTTGACGTTTTCTCTTGCGCAAAGCAGTAGCCCTCGGGCAGGGCTGCTTTTGCATAAACGTCGGTTGGAATCTTGACGTCAAGCACAATCCCCTCGCCATCTCTTTGCCACGACACGGAAATTTTTCCCGCAGGCGCTACATGATAAGCGCAAGCGTGCTGAAGCGCACCTATAAAGGACGGCGCGATCAGCAGCTCGTTTACGTTATTTTGATTCGGATTGAGCACAATGCCCGCCACGCACTTGATAAACCATGCGCTGATGTCTCCCCAGAAATGATGATTCATGGAGGACACGCAATCGGGCTGGAAGTTCTCCCAAAGCGTGGTTGCACCGCGCTTGACCCAGTTACCAAAGGAGGGATAGTCCTCGCGTGTGATCATTTTATAGGCAAGATCGCTGTATCCAAAGCGGGACAGCACGTGGAAAATAACTCTGCCGCCAAGCACACCCACATCAATATGATCGTCGTATGCATGGATCAGTTCCAGCAGCCGAGCAAACGCAGCGTTTTCTTCCGACGCATCAAACACACCGTAATGCAGGCACATCGCCTGGCTCGACTGACAATTGCCGACAGCAAGCATACTGTCCGAGTCGATCAGATGCGCGCGGATCGCCTCTCTGTACGCTCCCGCCTGCTCCTTGGCATATGCCGCGTCGTCCGCACGGCCGATCGCCTCCAGCATGACCGCCATCTTGCTCGCAATATCCAAGGCCATGACCGTATCGGTCAGAATCAGCGGTGCTTTGGGCGGGATGTCGCCCACGTGGCACCAGTCTCCAAGGCCGATGCATAAAAGCCCCTTGTCGTCCACGCGGGTGCGCAGATAACGCAAATATGCGACGAAGGTCTCTGCCGATTCGGTAATCATCTCGGTCTGTCCGCGCCAGACGTATGTAAAATACGGCAGATACGCCAAAACACTGTCCCAGGCAGGGCCGTTGCCCCAATGGAATCCCCATCCGCCCGTGGGAACAATGCCGGGCAGCGCACCGTCAGCGCGCTGTGCGCGGCAGATATTGCGCATCCATTCGCGATAGTTGCGCTCGGGGTCAAAATTGATCAGTGCCGCCTCACAGGAAAGCGCAGCGTCCGCCGTCCAGCCGTTCTTCTCTCTCTGCGGGCAGTCGGTGGGAAAATGATGGAAATTGGATACGATGCTGCGTCTTGTCAACTGTTGCAGCTTGCTTGCCATGGCGTCCGAGCTAGCAAAGTCTCCGCGCGTGCCAAGCTCCGTATGATAAACCAGGTAGGTCAACAAGCCCTTAGTGGCCTGTTCCTTCGTAATTCCCGTCACCTTGACGTAGCGAAAACCGTGATAGGTAAAGGTGGGCTCGTACACCTCCGTACCGATTCCCTTGCAAATATACGTGTCCTTGTGCACAATATCCTTGTCACGCTCCCAGAATTCACGGACAAACCAGATCTGCGAGATGTTAAGATCTCCGTCCTTAAGTGAATCTGCGTGGCTGAGCTCAATTCTCTGCCCTATCTCGCCCTTGATGCACAGGCGGCAAACGCCCGCGTTCGAGATGCCGAAATCGTAAATATAGCCGTCCTTGCACGGAATGATCTCTACAGGAGTGATCTCGCACTCCTTGGTAATGGGCGCTACGTCCGCAATACGCAGCTCGCCCTTGGGAGGAGCTGCAGACAAGGCGCTTTGCCAATCGGAGTCGTCAAAGCCGATTTCGTTCCAATTCTCAATTTCGCAGCGCGCGTCATAGTACTCGCCAAAGCGATAATCGTCGCTTCTGATGGGCGAGGGCGCGATCTTAAATCTCTCGTCGCTGCAAAGTATTTCTGTGTCCCCCTGCGTCACAGACAGCGCAAAAGCAGGCGCACTTCTAAACTCAGCTTTGTCAAAATCCCAGATATAACCGCCCGGGTTGTTTACAAAGCCGTTCCCGAGCAGCACACCAATGACGTTTTCGCCCGGAGCAAGCTCAACCTCGTATTCATCATAGTATACGAGATCGTCGGGATTGCTGATATACGGAGACAAGAATCCGCGGGTGATTTTCTCACCGTTGAGGTACAGCTCGTAGAATCCGCAAACGGCAATTGAAATTTTGACAGCCCCCGCAACATCCGAGCAGAATGCGCGTCGGAAATAGTATGCGGGCACGGGATTTTCTAACGTATTATATACACTTGTTGCCTTGATAAAACAGTCTTTGGAAAACATAAAAAATCCTCCGTTTTTGTCGGTCTTACAATTTCTGCTGATTACACCAGATCTTCATGACCATCTTGGTGGGCAAAAGCCATGCCAAAAATCTCGCTCTACGAATAGCGAATCCGCAAACCGATACGTCGCGGCCGCGCTTCATGTCCTTGAGCGCTCTGGTCACCACCTGCTCCGAGGTGTAATATCTCGCGTAATATTTGATGGTATCGTCGGTCACCGCGTGGTCAAAGAACTCGGTCTTGACCCAGCCGGGGCAAATAGCCATGACGCGGATCCCTCTGCTCTTCAGCTCAACGCCCAGCGATCTTGAAAAGCTGAGCACAAACGCCTTGGTCGCACCGTACACGCCGATATACGGCACGGGCTGGAAGGCCGATTGGCTGTCGATCTGATAGATCTGTCCGCCCTGTTTCATATAAGGCAGCGTCAGATACGTCATGCTCATCAGCGCGCTTGCGTTGAGCGTGATCATACGCTCCTGTGCCTCCAGATCGATATCGGTAAACGCACCGAATCTGCCAAAGCCGCTGCCGTTGACCAGCACCGCTACGTCGGGGCTATGCTGTGCAAGCAACGCCTTGTACGTTTCCAAAGCTTCCTTTTGGCACAGATCCAGCGCAATGGCTCTGACGCGGGCGCGGGTGTGCTGCCCGATCTCCAAGAGTCTTTCCTCACGGCGCGCAATCAACCAAAGCTCGTCAAATTTCTGCTGCGCATCCAGCTGCAGCACAAATTCCTTGCCCATACCGGACGATGCGCCCGTAATGACTGCTATCCTCATCTCACACCTCTTACAGAATGATCTGCTCGGGCAGGCCGCCCACGTAATTCGGATATCTCTCGCCCTGGATCAGCGGGCGCAGATAATCCAGGCACGCATCTGTAATGCCGTTGTGCTCTGCGTTGATATATTCGTCGGGCACGCGCTTGATTTTGTTGGCGATCTCGTGCACGTCGGCGCAGTCGATCTCACAAGCGTAGGGCGCGTTCGAAATCCTGCGATACAGCATCATCTTGCCGCTCCCGCCCTGCTCTGCAGCAATTGCCGCTGCACGGCCGATGGCAACCGAGTCGGCAATATCGGTTGCGGACACCAAGTGTCCTGCGCAGCGCTGGCTGACGTTGAGCTCCACCGAGCGCACCTTGCAGCCGATACTCTCGCGCACCGCATATTCCAGCGCCTTACCAGTGCCCGCCAGATACTGGTGGCCGAACACGTCCTTGACACCGCTCTGTGCACCTGCGCCCACGTACGTGCCATCGGCAAAGCGAATGCCCTCGGAGACAGCCACTACCACGTTGGGGTGCTTTTCCAGCGCCTTCTTGGTGCTCTCAATAAATTCATCCATACAGAAGGGCTTTTCGGGCAGGTAGACAAGATCCGGTTCTTCGCCGTTTGCCTGTCTGCCAAGCGCTGCCGAGGTGGTCAGCCAGCCTGCGTCTCTGCCCATGATCTCAACGATGGTGACCGCCTTGGTGGTGTACACGGCTGCGTCGCGGATGATCTCGGACACGGTGGTGGCCACGTACTTGGCAGCCGAGCCGAATCCGGGTGTGTGGTCTGTACCCTCGAGGTCGTTGTCAATGGTCTTGGGCACGCCCATGACGCGCATGTCGTAGCCGCTCTCTGCCACGAACGCAGACAGCTTGGACACGGTATCCATGGAGTCGTTGCCGCCGATATAGAAGAAATAGCGAATGTCGTATTTTTTGAAAACGGTCAGCAGCTGCGCATAGAACGCGGGATCGTCCTCGTGCTTCGGCAATTTTTTGCGGCAGGAGCCCAGAGCCGCCGCGGGAGTCAGTTCCAAGGCCGAGAGCTTTTGCTCGTCCTCTGCGAAAATTCCGAGGTCCACAAGGCGTTCCTGCAAAAGGCCCTCGATGCCGTTGCGCATGCCATACAGCTTGCCGATCGCTCCCTCTCTTTGGTTGATCTCGATCACGCCGCGGATGACGCCCGCCAGCGTTGCGTTGATGGCCGCGGTCGGTCCGCCCGACTGTCCGACAACTGCATTTCCGTATAATTTGCTCATATCCGTTCCCTTTCTTTTGGTGCAAGGTTTTCTTTATTTAGTATACCATATTGCACCTCAATTGTCAACGCGAAAAGCGCAAGTCGGCGTGTTCACAAAACGTTTACAAATATTTTTTCGAAATATGCGAACATTTTTGCAAAACATGCGACTGTATAGATAGAGGAAGAATACATTTGATAACACCTGAAGGAGGACAACCATGAAAAAAAGACTATCCATCATTGCTTTATTACTGCTTTTTTCACTGATGCTTGCATCCTGTGACAGCCTTTTGGGGGTGCTCCCCGCGCCCTTGACGGCAAACCAGGTCGTGCGACGCATGAACACGCGCTTGAATAGCCTGCAAAGCTACCGCATTGACGTCACAGGCAATATCGTTGCCTATGCAGACTACAAAAAAATCACAGGCACACTCACGGGCGTTGCCATTGAGGATCTTGGCACGGACAAGGACGACTACTACACTTATATTGAAATGACCAACAAAAGCTACGTAGGAAACTCGAACGACAGCATCACCGTCAAAACCACCGAGGCTTATTATAACGGTTACGCCTACAGCTACTACTCCGAGGGAGAAACCTGGCGCAGACTGTGCAGCCCCATGACCAAGCGCGAATATCAGAATTACGTGGCGGACGACAGCCTACTTGAGCTTGATCCCGAGGACTGTAAAAACAAGGAGCTTGAAAAGAACGACGACGGCTACGTTGTCAAGTACTCCGGGTATTCCAAGGATGCGATCAAGGATTTTTCACAAAAAGTCGGGATGACCGAGGATACGTTCGGAGAAGAGCCCGCGGATCTTTCCGTCACGATCGAGACCGACAAGGACTACTATCCCAAGAGCCTTAGTATGACCATTGTGTTTGACGACTCCGATTCGTACTATCAGCCCGAATTCTCCATGACCATGACCTACTCGCAGTTTGACCAGGCAGAGCGCATCACCCGAACCCTCTCCCCCGACAATTACCATGAGATCGACAGCCTTTCCCTGCTCGGGGAGGTTGACGAGATGATCGAGGATCGCATCAATGCCAAAAAGGGCAGCTTTACTGCCAAGAGTGAGGCCTACGCCCACTTTATGACGCAATCCAACAAGCAGACCGTGACCAATCAAGTATCCTTCTCGCGCAAGGGAGACGACCTCTCCTTTGAGGTGGAACAGAAAACCGACGATCAGACCACGATCATCACGTATGCGGACGGCAAGAAATCCGAGGAATACAACGGAATCATCACTCCCGAAAGCATGAGCGACGACGAGGCCGAGCAGTATCTGACGGATTTGGTCAACGATCCGCTGATGGGCTACAATCCCAATTACGTCACCGATATCAAAAAGACCGATGAAGGATATGAGATCACCATGGACGTGTCCTCGAGCACGGCACTTGGACAGATCATTACAAGCGCGGGCGCAAAATTCTC
Organism: uncultured Clostridium sp.; assembly: GCA_964501175.1. Taxonomy (GTDB): domain Bacteria; phylum Bacillota; class Clostridia; order Oscillospirales; family CAG-272; genus SVQP01. The sequence continues at coordinate 2,813 of CAZCRV010000003.1, read as the reverse complement.
CTCGGGCAGACACACCATTGAAATCAAGGTCGACGGTGGCAAAATCACCTCGATCGAGCACAAATACAGCGCAAGCGGCTCTGTGTCGCTGGGCTACGGCAACACCGCCTCGCTCAATTACACCGGCAATGCAACCGTGACGTTTGATTGATCGCACGTTTGGAAAGCAAAAGCATTCGGGAGGTAAAACGCGATGAAAAAAATACTCTCTGTTTTATTGGTAGCGGCATGCCTGCTTGGATTTGCCGCATGTAAAAATCCCTATCCCTACAGGGGTGAATACAAAGAGCTTTATACCACAGCCGTCTACAGCATTCCGCATGCCGTGGGATATATGCACCACGGCGAAGGAGCATATAACCCCGATATTTACGTCTGGGAGCAGGATGACTATGGCAGAATCTTGTTTTCCTATTGCGAGGATTACGGCAATCAAGTCTTTGCATTGGTCATTTGCCAAGGGTTCGACGAGCAAAACGTGTACTTTTACCCCGAGGCCAATTACACGTTGACCCTGATAGAATCAAAATACTATTATGAGGGCGTCGAGGATGATCATCTGAAAAACAAAACGCAGGACTTTTACCTGCAAAGCAAAGACAAGTTGAAAGAGCAAAACGATTGGAACAAGCCTTTGAATAAGGAAAAATGCGTTTCTTACGCCATCACCGATCACAAGATCTTGGGAGAGGACGTATATGAGCTCAGTGAAGATCAATGCAATGAAATATTGAATGCGTATACACAGACCCTGAATCTCGTCAATCCCGAGGAGCATCCGCACAGATACAACAACGTACTGCAGGTAGATGCCGAAGGAAACATCCTGCACGAGATTTACGGAGTTCATCGCAACTATGACAATCTCGATTGGAAAAAGTCGGATGGATCAGCCTACTACATCACCCTTTGGGTCATCACCGACAAAGACGGCAATTACGACCCTGAAAACGGCGTGATGGTGATGTACTCCAATGCCAACCAATCCGATATTTCGTTCATCTATAACGCAAGTGCTATTGAGGAATTCAAGAGCCAAAACGGCTGGAAATACGGCAATTAAAATTTTTCAAACCAAAAGCAAAGGATCGGCTCGGGTTCACTCGGGTCGATCCTTTTTGTTCACAAAATAACCGTTGACAAACTCCGCGCAGCGGTGCTATAATGAGAATGGTATGAAAGGGCTATTTTTACCCTATACTAATACACACGAAAGCGGGGTGACTCTCTTGCAAGAAAACAAGGACAAGGAGCTTGACGAGCTCGAAGAGAATCAAAAGCAAAGCACATACCAACAAGAACCGCCTGCCCCCCGACAGTGTGACGACGAGGACGAGCAAGAGAGAGCCGAGCGCGCTTTGGACGAGCAGTTTGAACGCGAGGAGCAGGAGCAGGGGCGCGAGGTCGAGCAGGACGCACAGGCCCTGGCCGAGGACGAAATGCCCGACTCCTACGAGGAGATCATCGAGGACACCTTCGAGGATCTGGAAACCTTACTTGACAACAAAAAATACGCCGATTTCGTGCGCGAGCTGGAAAAGCTCAACCCGATCGACGCCGCGGATTTCTTTGAAAATCTGCCCCCAAAACGAATCCCCGCCGTGTTCCGTCTGCTCAAAAAGGACAGCGCAGCAGAGGTTTTTGCCGAGCTGGACGTGCCCATTCAGGAGCGCATCATTTCTGCTATGACCGACCGAGAGATCTCGGTCATCGTGGAAGACCTGTTCCTTGACGACGCGGTGGACATGCTTTCCGAAATGCCCGCCAACATTGTGCGCCGCATCAAGAAAAACACCACGCCCGAAACGCGTGCGCAGATCAACCGTCTGCTTGCCTACCCAGAGGACAGCGCGGGTAGCGTCATGACCTCCGAGTTTGTGGACCTGCGCAAGTCCATGACCGTTTCCGAGGCCATCAAGCACATCAGACAAACCGGTATTGACAAGGAAACCGTGTACACCGCCTACGTGGTGGACGACCGCCGCATCTTAGAGGGCATCGTGTCCTTCAAGGATCTGCTGTTCTCTCCCCGTGACGCGCTGATCGGCGACATTATGGAACCGAATATCATTTACGCAAACACGCTGGACGACCAGGAGACGGTTGCCGACATCATTGCAAAGTACAATCTGCTCTCTCTGCCCATCGTGGACCGTGAGTCGCGCCTGGTCGGTATCGTTACGGTCGACGACGCGTTGGACGTCTTGGAAGAAGAGACCACCGAGGACATTGAAAAAATGGCGGCAATTTTGCCGACCGACAAGCCATACATGCGTACGGGCGTTTGGGAGAACTTTACCAAGCGCATTCCGTGGCTGCTGCTTCTGATGCTGACCGCAACCTTTACGGGCACCATCATCACCATGCTGGAGGACAAGATCGACGCGCTGGATTTCCCGCTTGTGCTTTCCCTTTCGGCGTTTATTCCCATGCTGATGAGTACGGGCGGTAACGCAGGCGGACAGTCGTCTGTTACGGTCATTCGTGCGCTCTCGCTGGGCGAAATTGAGCCCAAGGACATTTTGCGCGTGGTCTGGAAGGAGCTGCGTATCGCGTGCCTGTGTGGCTTGACGGTATTTGTTGCGTGCTTTGTAAAGACCTGGGCAATCGACTGCAGGTTTCACACCGAGCCCGAGTATCTGATGATCTCGCTGGCGGTCAGCGCGACCGTATTTGTGGCCATCGTGCTGGCAAAACTGATTGGCGCGATGCTGCCGATTGGTGCTAAGGTGATCAAGCTTGACCCGTCGGTCATGGCATCACCGTTTATTACGACGATCGTGGACACGCTGACGCTGCTGGTCTATTTCCTG
>CAZCRV010000002.1:0-27887 GCA_964501175.1 uncultured Clostridium sp. | reverse complement strand
GCCTCGGGGGTCTCGAAGGAGGCCGCCGAAAGAATCCTGGCAGAAACGTTCGGGCAATAACAAAATCCGAATTTGGCATTTTTATGAAAGGAACCCATTTTCATGATCGAGATCAACTGCGTCAGTAAGTCCTTTGGGGACAAGACTGTGCTGGACAACGTCACTATAACGGTCTGTGACGGCTCTATCTACGGTCTTGTAGGCTACAACGGAGCGGGGAAAACCACCCTGCTTTGTCTCATTGCCGGACTGTATGCCCCCGACCGGGGCAACGTGACGGCAGATATAGAGGAAACTCATGGGCTCAGCGGCAAGCTCAACGTATATGCCTGTGAGACTGCCCGTCGGGATATTTTCCTGATTCCCGATGACCCTTATATTCTACCCCAAGCCAGTCTGAATACCATGGCCGCATTTTATCGCGGCTTTTATCCGCATTTTTCCATGGAGACCTTTGGCAAGCTCACCGAGATCTTCGGACTTGATCCCAAAAAGAGGCTCAACGGCTTTTCCAAGGGTATGAAGCGCCAGGCGGCGCTCATTCTTGGTCTGTCCTCGCGCGCCCGCTATCTGCTACTCGACGAGAGCTTTGACGGCCTGGATCCCACCGTGCGCATGACGGTGTGCGATCTGCTGCTCGAATATATGGCAGAGACGGGTGCGACGATCATCATGGCCTCCCACAACCTTCACGAGATCGAGCACATCTGCGACACCGTGGGTATGCTCAACGGCACCCACATCGTTTACAGCTGCGAGATCGATGCCATCAAGGAGCGGTACGTCCGTATCCGCGCGGGCTTTGATCGCGAGGTAAGCGAGGAAATGCTTGCCGACATTCCCCACGGGGATCTGTTGGTCAGCGGCAAGGTGCTGTCCTTTATCAGCGAGACCGATGCAGACACGGTCAAGGCGCACCTGGAAGGCCTTGGCGGACTTTGGCTGTTTGAGACCTATCCCATGTCCTTGGAGGACGTATTCAAGTATGAAATGAGGAAGGGAGGCAAGAGCTATGACGTCGAAGGACTCTTTGGCAGCAAAGCGTAAATTTACTCCCGTGCTTCACGAGACGCTCTGGACGATCCGCCGTTATTGGTGGGTGGCGCTTTCGGGGATGCTGCTGTTCTCCCTGCTTACGATTGTAAGCAAACGATTGGAAGGGAACCAACCAAATACCTTTACGCTCATTGTGCAGGATCTTGAAGTGCTCATGCCTGTTGCAGCCGTGCTGTTCGGCATTTTTACCGCGTTTTGCCTATACCGCTTTTTGTGGAGCCGTCGGGAGAGCGTGCTGTATCTCTCGGTTGGCGCTTCTCGGGCAAAGCAATTTCTGTTGCGCTACGTGTTCGGCTTTGTGTCGGTGGTAGTGGGCATCCTTGTACCGTTTTTGATCACGTATTACACCGAGCTTGCCGAGGTGGGTGACGATTATTTCGGTCTGTGCGCCCACTATACTACGGTCTACGTGGTAAGCCTTTTGCTGATCGCCCTGCTTGCTTATACCGTGGCGGTGCTGATCGCTACGCTGTGCGGAAGCTTTCTTGGCGCGTTGCTCTCGACCGCCGGCGTGCTGGGTGCACCCTATGCCGTGCTGTGGGGCAGCCAGACCATGCTTCGCTTTTACCTGTTCGGCACGCCCCTTGGCAGAACCCTGCTTACCGATCACCTTGGTGCGGGTCTGTTTACCATGTATAGGGAGCAGCTGGCATACGCTGAATTTACCAAGTCTTCTCTTGACCGTTATTGGGTGATCGCAAACAGCGGCGGCCTTACGGTTGCCGAGAGCTACAAGGCAGAATTGGCCACGCTCCCTGTAGCGCGTACCACGCTTTTGATCGTGTTGATGGTGGCCATGGCAGCTTTTGCGTGTGTTGCCTACTGTCGCCGTCCTGCAGAGCATGCAGGAAAGGCGAACGTGCATCCCATTCTGTCGCACACGGTTGCCGTAGCGGACGGCCTTTGTATAGCCGCGCTTGTGCTGACGCTCAAAGCCCCCGCGGAAGGATTTCTCGGCACAGCCATACTCACCGCGCTGTTTGTCATTGCCTTTGTGCTTGCCGCTGCGCTGCTGCGCTTGATTTTGACGCGCGATTTCAAGGGTGTAGTCAAGCAATATTATATCCCCTGCGGTGCGGGCGCGGTCGGTCTGGTGCTGGCCATCCTGCTCGGCACGGGTTGGTTTGGCTACGCAAGCTATCTTCCCGATCCCATGGACGTGCAATCGGTCAAGGTGACCTATAACCAGAACCCCACGCTGCTTTCCCATCTGGGGCGGGGCGGGTTCTCGAGCGCGCATGCTCCCGATTATACGGGTGATTCCATGTCGGGGACGATTGCAGGCTCACCTTACTATTACAACTTCCTCTACGCCTACGGCTTCAGTCTGAATGAGGAGTCGCTGCCGACGCTGACGTCTCCCGAGGATATCGAGAGAGTGTTGTCTATCCATGAGGCGGTGATTGCGGACGGAAAGCAAACGTATACGGGCAAGCCTGCCGACGAGCATGCCGAGTCTGTCGTACCTGTTTTCTACAAAGTGACCTATACGCTCAAAAACGGCAAAACGGTGGAGAGATATTACGAGTATCTCAGCCTTGCTGCGCTGGAGAAAACGGTAGAGGTTGAGGAAACCCAAGCCTTTTGCGAGGAGATTTCCAAGTCGCATGCCAACAACTATTTTGCTGATGCCGCCGCCTTTGAATTCGGTGACGCGTATTTTGCCAACTTCACCGCGGTCACGCTTTCGGAGGACGACCGCAAGACGTTGGCTACCGCGCTGGACAAGGATAACGCCATGATGAGTACCAACGACCGCTATTTTTCGGCGGATGCACAAGATGAGGTCATCGGAATTATTCGTGCAAAACGTGTGAATCATAATTCTATGTTGGGCATGCATCCCTATGACAGACAATACGAAACCTACTATATCACCGAGGCGTGGGTGAATACGCTGGCGTTTGTTCGGGAGAAGGGGTTGGACGCTTGCTTTGAAAGCGACTATACCGTCACCGACCTGCGTTACCAGCGCTATACGACTCGCTATGCGCCAAACAGGTACGGTATGGCTGTCTCCTTCGTTTTCTTCTCTTGTGAGAACACGGTGCAGATTATGATGCCGGACAGCTTTGACGGCAGGGGAATCAAGGACAACGTCGTGCTTGCTACAGAGCCCGTGCCCGCGGATCTGTGGGACGCTTGCCTGGAATCCTCCCGCCCCGTGGCGCTTATGACCCGCCCGGGCGTGATGGTGCAGATCATTCTCACCAATCAAAAGGGAGAGGAGAGACTGGTGACAAGATACCTCTACGACGAGGATCTGAGCTTGGAATAATGATAAAAAGAAGTCCGCCAAGATTTTGGCAGATTTCCTTTATGCGCATAAGAGTAAATTATTGTCTAATAAAAGTCATGAAATGCGAATGCGGAAAGACATACTGTATGATATAATAGTGAATGTAAGCAAAAAAAACGAACGGCTCGGAGGAACATGCCATGAACATGGTATTCTACGAAATAGAGCATGGATTGGGAACCAATCATTTCTTGTACGAACGAAATACGGATCATACCTTCCCCCTGCATATGCACAGAAGCTACGAAATGGTGCTGGTGCTCAAGGGTGAGATGACTATGGAGATCGACAAGCAGACGTATGCGCTGCGCGCGGGAGATCTGATATTGGTCAAGCCGCACAGAATCCACAGCTATCAAACCGAACAAGGGAAGGGCAACGAGATCCTTTTGTGCGTATTCTCGGGCGATCTGATTGCGGCCATCAACGAGGAGCTGTCTAAATACCGCTTGCCGTCCCTGGTGCTGCACGACGTGCCACAGCTTTACAGAGATCTGTTCCTTGGCGCACAAGAAAACGATGATATTGCGGCAATCAAGGGGCTTTTGTATACCATGTGCTCCTTGTTTTACCGTCGGTTGGACCGCACGAACGACGATTCCAATGCAACGGATACGTCGCTTTTGCGTGATATGTTCATTTATATTGAAAGCAACGTGGACAAGCCCTGCACGCTGCACGAGCTTGCGCGCGAATTGCGTTACAACGAAGCGTATCTTTCCAGAATGTTTCATAAAAGCGTGGGCATTCCGTATTCCGAGTACGTGCGCAACATCAAGATCAATCATGCGTGCTACCTCTTGCGTAATACCGACGAGAGCATTTTCAATATTGCCATGAAGTGCGGGTATGCCACGCAAAGCAGCTTTTACCGCAGCTTCAAGCAGCTGGTCGGCATCAATCCGAATGAATACAGGTTAAAAAAGGAATATTCCCATCAATAAGAAAAACGGATACTCTTTGGTTTGAGAGTATCCGTTTTATACTGTCAGCGGTTGACCAGCGAGCGTCCGTCCCATTCGGGGTGCGGGTCAATGCCCATGACTGCCGCGATGGTGGGAGTAATATCGATCAGGGAAGTATTTTCCACGGTCTTGCCGGGCTCAAAGCAGGGGCCGTATAAATAGAGCGGAATGGTCATATCCTCGGCGCTTGCCGAGCCGTGCGTGAAATCGTGACCGCCGTGGTCTGCTGTGATAATGATGGAATATTCATCTCCGTATGCCTCGAAAACACGCTTGACGTTGTCGATTGCAATAGACAGGCGACGCAGATATTCCTCGCTCATCCAGCCTCTTGAGTGACCGCCCTTTTCATCCAGATCCAGCATATACAGCATAACGAAATCGGGGTGATAACGGTCGATCGCCTTCAGGCAATGATCGGTCACAGCGTCGTCGGAAAGATCGTCGTGATCAATGTTCAGGCAAAATGAGAAGGTGTAGCTGCCGGGAGAGGCGAGATCGCGCAGATAATCCCAGTTATAGAACATACCCGTCGTGCCGCCCGCCCCGCGTACCGTTTCGAAAATGCCGGGTGTGGGATTTTCGGGCTTGACGTAGAGGTTGGTCTTGATACCGTGACGGTCAGGTGTCTGAGCGTGCGTCATGGAATAATGGCAGGGGAAGGTGTCCGAGGGGAACACGGCCTGCGAGCCGTAATTATAGGTGCAAAGCTGCTCCAGCGTTTTTACGTAAGGGTTGCCGCACAGATGCATGGCATCCGCACGCGCACCGTCGATCGAAATCAGAATGACCTTGTTTTTCATTGAGAACTCCTGTTATTTCAGAATTTTTTTACCGTCAAAGGCAAAGATACCAAAGCCTCTGCCCGTGGGATTGCCCGCCAGCAGCCATTCGGCGTAAGCGCGGCGCATGGTGGTGTCGCGCGGCAGCTGATCGTCGGGCAACGCCGCGTGCTTGCCGTACAAGCGCCATCTGTCGTGGAAATCGTCGGGGGTCTCCTTCCAGTTCACCATTTCAAAGTCGCCCATGAATTTCAGCAGATTCATGCCCTCGGGCAAGAATTCGCGGTGTCTGGGGTAAAGCAGCCAGGAGGAGCAGCCGAAGATCACGATACCGTCCTCGAACAGGGAAGAGAAGTGCGGGTAGGCTGCGCGGTAAGAGGCAAGACGTACCTCGTCGGTCAAGGGGATGCCGCGCGAGGGAATGTGCATGTTGATATACTTGTCGCCTGCCTTGAAGGTCTTACCAAAGGCCATGGTGAAATCCTCGCCCTCGTAGGTCATGACCTCATACTGGAAGCGGCCGTAAGCAAAGCAGGTCAGCTTGAAGAATCTGTCGTACCAGTCGGCTACAAACGTGCCGACCACGCCCTTGCATTCCACGCACTCGTTGACCTTGCAGCGGACGTCGTCCATGGATTCGTAAAAGATCTCGTCGGAGATGCCGTTTTCCTTGTATTTTTCATGCAAGCGGGGCAGGCTGCCAAGGATCAGTAACAGATCCAGCGAATATTCGTTTTTATCGAATTGCCCGGCAAGGCTCTTGATCTCGGCCAATGCATCGGCCATGGGCAGGTTTTCGGTGATGATGTAGCGGTGGACAATATCGTCCATAGCGGCCTTGAGCGCAGGCTCGGCGTCCAGCATATCCTGTAGTGCCTTGATACCGCTTGCGACCTCGGGTGCGTAATTTTGCTTTGTCAGATGCTCGATTTCCGGGTTCCAATACTTCATTGTGCAGCTTCCTTTCTATGGCTTGTTTCGGAGACGACGTTATTTTTCCTGTAGCGGATCAGCCCGATCACGGCGGAGGTAATGGCAACCATCTCGTTGACCGTGCCGCCAATCGAGGGAATAAACAGATTATAAATTAAGATCAGCGAGGAGGTCAGAAGAATGCTCCGGCGCAGATTTTGCGCGTTGAAATATCCCATCGCCAGCGTGTTGAGGATCAGACCGACCACGAAAAACGCGGAGTGCGCGCCCTCCCAGGTAAAGATGCTGAGCACGCCCATGATCAGGGCGAGAATGACGGGAACGGCCTTGCTTGACAGGATCTTTTTGTCGCTGTGGTAATAGCAGATATTGCGCACGATGCTGACTAAATTGAGCACCAGCGCCACGGTTCCGCCAAGCAGCGCGTAGGCAATGCAAGAGATTCCGGTTGCGATGGACAGCATGACCACGATTCCCTGCTTGGACTTCATTTGATAGGTAACGAAGGACAAAATGACAGCGACAAGGCTGATAATCTGTCCGATAATTTCGATCGGTTGCATGAATTTCTCCTATGAATTAAATACGAAAGCCATTATAGCACAACTACCCGAATTTGACAAGAAAAAAAACAAAAGAAAAGGAAATGGTCAAATAATAGCATAGAGAAGTCATGAAAAGCGAATGTGCTTTCCTTGACTTTTTGACTTGCTTCATATATAATGGAGAATGGTATGGGATACGCATCCGGTCAGTAACATGACAGATGAAAAATCCCCCAAAACAAAATTATAAGGAGATTTCACATGCGCACTTTACGTTTCTATTTGTCGATGGTTGTGGTTGTGGCTATGCTGCTTGGCAGCCTTGCTTGCCTGAGCCTTTCGACTTCCGCAGCAGCAGCTCCCGAGTACGTCAAGGACGGCCTTGTTGCCTGGTATGACGGCTCCAACAACTCCAACGGTGAGCAGGATTATGAATCCACCATCTGGAGAGACCTTTCCGGTAACAAGAACCATCTGCAGGTCCGTGTCGACGAGACCAACTACTGGAAGGACAACGCATTCCACCTTGACTCCGCTTCGTACTATTTCCCCGAGGCTTTGGTTGACGTTGTCAACAGCGAGGCCTATACCATTGAGTTTTCCGCAGGCGATCTTGACCTCAAGGCTACCGACTGGATCACCCTGATGTGCTCCGATAACGATGAGTTCTCGCTCTTTATCCGTGTTCCCAAGGATGACGAAAGAGACAACCTGGAGTACAAGTACAACGACAAGAACCAGGATCGTCCCAAGGTTGAGGACGGTGCAGCAGCACTTGAGAGTGACGGCATCGGCTCTACCATTGCAATCACCTTTGATATGAACGCAGAAGGTGGCCCCGTTTGTATCATTTACATCAACGGTACCGAGGCAGGCAGAGGCGTGCCCGAGTACACCAACATTGCCGATACTCTGACCATTGGTCACGACAACCCCCAGCGTGCATGGGCAGCTGATATGTACAGCATCCGTTTCTACAACAGAGCGCTGACTCCCGCTGAAATTCAGGATAACGCAGAGGCTGACGACGAGAAGTACCGCTTTGGTATCAATTATCCTCCCACTGTTGAGTATGACGACTCCGGTGAAGTGTTCGAGGACGCTGTGACCGGCGATTTTGTAAACAACATCATTCCCCTGACTGAGGAGCTTGACCTGGTTGCCGCAGACGGCTTCTACGGTACGCTCTCTATCAATGACGAGCAGCTTTTCGGCGACTGGACCGGCATTCGTGTTACTCCCAGTGAAGTTCCTGATCAGGATAGCGGTTATGACGTGAGTCCCACGATTCAGATCAACTATTCCAAGTTCTGCCGTAGAGCAGGACTGCCCTTGATGACCGGTGAGGAGGCTCAGTACGTGGTTGTTAAGATGAAGGTTGAGAGTGGTAAGGTTGGTGACATGAATCTTTTGCCTGCAGCAGGTGATACGCACTCTTGGTTTGAAGCAGGCCAGGATTCTGTTACAACCGATAAGGGAGTTGACTCTTCCGGTGAGATTGAGTATTTGCTCTTCGATATGGCCGACTCCTGGTCCGGCAGCATCAACCTGATCTGCCTTCAGTTCCTGGAGATGGAACCCAACGCTGTAGCATACGTTGAAGAGGTTCGCCTGTTTGCTACCATGGAAGAGGCATACGCATATGCAGGCGCAGAGATGCCCACCACCGAGGCCGAAACCGAGGAGCCTGTCGAGGATAAGACCGAGGCTTCCACCACCGATGCTCCCACTACCGATGCTCCCGAAGCAACTACCGAGGCTCCCGAGCAGAGTGAGGGCGGCTGCAAGTCCGTCGTCGCTGCATCCGTTGTTGCAGTTGTTGCAGCAGCAGCTGCTTGCGTAGCACTCAAGAAGAAGGACTAAGAAATTTTCGTGAGCGGTCAGGCTTGACCGCCTCATAAACAACCAAGACCCGTACCTTTGCGATATCCATCGTCGAGGTGCGGGTCAGTCTGCGTAAAACTCAGAATTGTTTTGTCTTTTTTTGCCGATATACTTGCATATGTCGGTAAAAAAAGGTAAAATAATACGTAGAACGTTTTGAAGAGGTATTATGAAAGCGAATAAAATTTTGACGTCTCAAAAAAGCAGCAGGGCGATCATGATCACCTGTTGGCTGGTTTATATGGTCGCGTATCTGACCAGAAATACTTATTCGGCTTCCATCGTGCATCTGACAGGGCAGGGGCTTCTGACCACCTCGCTTGCGGGCTTGATCAGCACCTGCTATTTTATCAGCTACGGTGCGGGACACATGATCAACGGCTTTCTTGCCGACCACATGAAGCCCGTGACCATGCTCAGTATCGGCATTGTGGGTACAGCCGTGTGTAACGTGTTCATGCCTGTGGTCACGCCCGTAGTTCCTGCCATGGCGGCAGTCTGGCTGGCCAACGGTTATTTTGAATCCATGCTGTGGGCACCCATTGTGGTGCTGCTTTCGGGCAGAATTGAGAAGGGAATGCGCTACCGTGCCATGTCAGCCATTGCGTATTCGCGTCCGACGGGACAAATCCTTGCGTATCTGTTTACGGCTGCCTGCTCGTATTTCGGCATCGGTATCAAAGCACCCTACGTCATCGCCGCCGTTTGTGCACTTGCCACCTGCGTGCTGCTTGTGCTGGTCAGCTCCCACGCGTTCTCGGCGCAGGATACGGTCCAGGTCGAGCCGATCCAAGAAAAGACCCCTGAGGCAAAAAAGTCCGATTCGGTGTTCCGTCTGCTGCTTAGCAGCGGTGCTGTGATCTTCCTTTTGCCCGTGCTGTTCCACGGTATGCTCAAGGATGGCGTTGCCACCTGGGTGCCCACGCTCTTGCGTGACAGCTTTGGCGCTGACGAAACGCTTTCCACACTGCTTGCCATCGTGCTGCCGATCACCGGACTTCTGGGCGTATTCTTTGCAAACTTCCTGCTCGGCAGAAAGCATTTGAATGGAAATCACGCAGTCATCGGCATTATCATCATGCTGCTGACTGCCGTGCCGGTCTCCCTCTTGCTCAAAACGCGTGCGCTGCCGTTGGTTTTGGCGGTCATCTGCCTTTGCGCCGTGTCTTTGCTCATGGAGTCCTTTAACCAGGTATTCTCCACGCTCATGCCCATCTGCTTTGCATCCAAGGGCAGAGCAGCCACGGTGTCGGGCATGATCAATTCACTGATTTACGGAGGAAGTGCGGTTTCAATCTACGCTTTTGGCGCAATTGCCGAGTTTGTCGGCTGGAACGTGGCCACCGTGATCTGGCTGGCGCTTGCGCTGGTCTCTGCCGTGATTCTGGCATTCTCGATCAAGCCATGGCGCGAATTTTTGAATAAGCAAGAAATTTAAACAACATACCCCACCAACAGAAAGGATCTGTACTTATGGAAAACAAAAAGAAGCTTTACGTTGTGTCCAACGCACACCTGGATACCCAATGGAACTGGACCATTCAGGATACCATCCGTGATTGTGTCAAGAACACTTTAGCGGACAACTTTGCGCTGTTTGAAAAGTACCCGCACTACCGCATGAACTTTGAGGGTGCATTCCGTTATGCGCTGGCAAAGGAGTATTATCCCGATCTGTACGAAAAGCTCAAGGAGTACGTAGCAGAGGGGAAGTGGAGCGTATCGGGCAGCCAATGGGATGCGTCTGATACCAACGTGCCCTCGTCCGAGGCGTATATGCGTCAGATTTTGCTTGGAAACGGCTTTTTCGAGCAGGAATTCGGCAAAAAGAGTGCGGATATTTTCCTGTCCGACTGCTTTGGCTTCCGCTGGTCGCTGCCCTCGATTGCTGCACATATGGGTCTTAAAGGCTTCTCTACCCAAAAGCTTTTGTGGGGTGTGGGTACGCCCATCATTCATGAGGACGGCAGCGTGACCAAGCCCATGCCCGACCCCGAGGCGGTGCGTATGGACCTTGGCAGATGGGTGGGCCCCGACGGCAACAGCATTGTCGGCTCGTTTATCTGCAACAACTATACCATGAGATTTGAAAACGACCCCGAGCTGCGTCCGATCCACGACCGCAAGGAATATAGCGAGAAGATCGATCATAACGCAAAGTATGCGGGCGTGCCCTCGTGCATGCAGTACTATGGCACGGGCGACTACGGCGGATCTGCCACCGATGAGTCCGCGCGCTATCTCAACGATGCCGTTGAGCAGAACGGTGCTGACAAGGACTTTGAGGTCATCGCGGGCAGCACCGATCAGATTTTCCTTGAAATGACCCCCGAGCAGATCGAAAATCTGCCCGTATATACGGGTAACCTGCATATCCCGCACGGCTTTGGCACGCTGACCTCGCATGCCATCAACAAGCGCTGGAACAGAAAGTGCGAGCTACTGGCAGATTCTGCAGAGCGTGCCGCCTCTGTTGCAAAGTGGCTGGGCAAGGGCAGATACCCGAAGGAGCGCATCGATTTTGCCTGGAAGCTGTTCTTGTGGCATCAGTTCCACGACGATCTGCCCGGCACGTCCATCCTGGATGCTTATCGCTTCAGCTATAACGATTACGTCATCGCGCAGAGCGTGCTTGCCGATGAGCTGACCGCCTCGGTTGGCGCGGTTACAGGCGCGTTGAACACCGCCGTTTCGGGCGAGCCTGTGGTTGTATACAATCCTGTTGCATTCACTCGCACCGATCTTGCCACCGCTCCCGTGCCCACAGGCGCAGAATATGCACGCGTGTACACCGCGGACGGCAGGGAAGTACCCTCGCAGATCTCGGTCGTGGACGGCGAGAGGGTTGTCAGATTTGTTGCAACCGTCGCACCCGTTTCTTTTACCGTGTTTAACGTAGTCGCATCGGATGCTCCTTGCGCGCTGCCCACAGACCTTTGCGTGAGCGAAAGAGGACTGGAAAACGGCAGATATAAGGTCACGATCAATGAGGACGGCCATATTGCCTCCATTTATGATAAGAAGAACGGCCGCGAGCTGCTGTCCGCTCCCTCGGCGCTTGCCAAGAGAGAGGATAACAACGAGAAGTGGCCCTCTTGGGAGCTTAAGTACGAGGATACCAAGCTGCCCTTTGCAAACGTGGGCGGAAAGGTCACGTTTGAGATTGCCGAGCAGGGCGCTGCCACCGTGGCACTCAAGATCACACACGAGGACGGCGTGAGCACCTTTGTGCAGACTGTTCGTCTCTGTGCGGGTGCTGAGCGCGTGGACGTGGAGAACGAGGTGGATTGGAGAGAGAGAAAGACGCTTCTGTCCGCACTCTTCCCCTTGAGTGTCACCAATCCCGTTGCTACCTTTGATATCGGTCTTGGCGCAGAGACGCTGGGCAACACCGATTCTTACCCCTACTTCCAGCATTGCGTGCACCAGTGGGCGGATATGGAGGATGCTGACGGCTCATTTGGTGTTGCCATCTTCAACGACTGCAAATACGGCATGGAAAAGCCGGACGACAGCACGCTGCGTCTGACCCTGATCCACACCCCCAAGGCACCCTTCAAGTATATCAGCGGCCAGGACTGGCAGGACATGGGCAGAAATATTTTCAAGTACGGCTTTGCTTCGCACGCGGGCAATCGCGACGGCGTGGCGGTCGAAGCCGAGTGCTTCAACAATCCGCTCTTTACCTTTGTGGCTGATAAGCATGAGGGTACGCTGAGCGAGCTGAGCTTTGCTTCGCTGAATAACAATGAGATCGCCATCCGCTGCATCAAGGAAGAGCAGAAGGGCGACCGCCTTGTCGTGCGCGTGCAGGAAACCGCAGGCCGCGCGCATGCAGACGTCAGGCTGACGCTGGCTGCAGAGATTGCAAACGCGACCGAGACCAACGGTTATGAGGAGGGCAACGGTGCGGTTTGCTTTGACGCGCACTCCCTGACCTTTGATATGACTCCCTTCGCGGTCAAAACGTTTGTCATTGAAACCCAAAATGCGCAGGATACGGCCGAGCTCGGCACGCCCGTCTCGCTTGACTATAACAAGCGTGTAACCACCTCTCGCTACGATTACACCGCAGGCGAGCTCGGACAGGGTATCTCGATTCCCGAGGAGCTGCTTGAGAGCACGGTCTACAGCGGCGGCTTGAAGTTCGAGCTTGGCAAGGCAGGCGAGAACAACGCCGTGCTTTGCGACGGTCAGACCATCAAGCTTCCCGCAGGCACTTCCCGTGTGGTTCTGCTTGCAGCTTCGCGCAAGGGCGATGTCAAGGCTACCTTTGGCGTGGGAGGCAAGGACGTGACGATCAGAATCGCAGATTTCTCTGAAAACGTAGGCACGTGGGATCAGGTGGCTGCAGGTGATGTGGCGTTCATCAAGCGCGATAAGGTTGCCATTAACTATTCTCACACACACGATGCCCAGGGAGACCGTTTGTATAAATTTGCCAATATTTTTGCATATACCATCGAAACCGAGGGCGCGGATCACATCACGCTGCCCGTAGGCGAGCAGATCGTGCTCTTAGCGGCAACTGCGCTGAAGGGCAACACCAAGAGCACACTTCCCGCAATGCCTCTTTATGACTTTGTTGCCCAAAACACCCAACCCGCCCATACCCTGACCGCGATCGATATGAACGGCTCGGGTCTGTATCACGAGGGCGAGATGGTGCGCGTTGCCGCACCTCGCTGCAATCACAACGGCACGTTCGAGCGCTTTGGCGGTGATGCCAATATCGTATGGCAGGATGACGTACAGGCACTTGTGCGCATGGGTGATAAGGATGCAACCGTCTATCCCGTTTTCTCGGACTTTGGCGAAAACGTGGTGCTGAACAAGCCCTGCCGTGCAAACCATTGTCGTGCAAACCTGGGCGAATACCCCGAAAATGCACTCAACGGTGACAGCAACAGTAAGTGGGCAGGCCTTGCAGAGCCGGCGGACACCGAAACGGGTCATGCGGCTTGGCTGGAGGTTGATCTCGGAGAGGTCAAACCCATCTATAAGTGGCTGGTGCTGCATTGCGGTGAGTATGAGGACAGAATCGACAACACCGTGGATTATTTCCTGCAGTATAAAGAGACCGAGGACGGCGAATGGCTGACCGCAGACGAGGTCTGGGGCAACCGCGAGGATGTCACCGTGCGCGAGTTTGCGCCCGTGGACGCTCGCTACGTGCGTTTGTACGTCATCAGACCCACGCCTCACGCAGACAAGACCGCCCGCATCTACCAGCTGCACGTCTACCGTGTGCCCGAAAATCATTAAGACGGTAAGATATTATTGTGAATTTTATGGATAGAGCCAAGGCCCTGGTCGCACAGATGACCTTGGAAGAAAAAATATCGCAGATGAAATACGATGCTCCCGCCATCCCACACCTGGGCATTCCCGCCTATAACTGGTGGAATGAATGCCTGCACGGCGTTGCAAGATCGGGTGTGGCCACCGTGTTTCCGCAAGCGATCGGTATGGCTGCAAGCTTTGATACCGATATGATGTACCGCGTGGCAACCGCCATTTCGGACGAGGCAAGAGCCAAGTATAACGAATATAAAAAGTTTGGCTATACCGATATTTATCAGGGGCTTACCTTCTGGTCGCCCAATATCAATATTTTCCGCGATCCCCGCTGGGGACGCGGACACGAAACCTACGGTGAGGACCCGTATCTGACAGGTCGCATGGGCGTTGCCTTTATCAAGGGCCTGCAGGGAGAAGGGAAATATCGCAAGGTGGATGCCACCATCAAGCATTATGCCGCGCATAGCGGTCCCGAGGAGCTGCGCCACAGCTTTGATGCCAAGGTGAGCGAGCATGATCTGCGCGAAACCTATCTGTGGGCGTTCAAGTACTGCATTGACCATGCAGATCCTTCGGCTGTGATGGGGGCTTATAACCGTACAAACGGCGAGCCCTGCTGCGGCAGTAAAACGCTGCTTGGCGACATTCTGTACGGGGAATGGGGCTTTGACGGCTACGTGGTTTCCGACTGCGGTGCGATCTGCGATATGCATCGCTCCCATAGGGTGACGGCCAACGACGTGGAAAGCGCGGCGCTGGCGGTCAATAACGGCTGTCAGATGAACTGCGGCAAGGCGTATTTGTGGCTCAAGGATGCGTACGATCAAGGGTTGGTTTCCGAGCAGACTATTACTGCAGCCGTGGAAAAGTTGTTCGAGACCAGATTCCGCCTTGGTATGTTTGACGATGATTGCGAGTATGACAAGATCCCGTACGAGGTCGTGGATTGTGAACAGCATCGCGCACTCAACCGCAAGATGGCACAAAAGAGCATGGTACTTCTCAAAAACGACGGCATTCTGCCTCTGAAAAAGGATATTCGCACCATCGCCGTGATCGGCCCCAATGCAGACGATCAAAGCATTCTGCTGGGTAACTACAACGGCACGCCCGCAAGATATTCCACGCTGCTGCGCGGCATTCAGGACGGCTTTGACGGTCGCGTGATCTATGCCTGCGGCTGCCACGTGACCAAGCCTGTGCAGGACGGCGAGCATTCCCTCAACGAGGCGCTCATTGTCGCAAAAAAAGCAG
Organism: uncultured Clostridium sp.; assembly: GCA_964501175.1. Classification (GTDB taxonomy): domain Bacteria; phylum Bacillota; class Clostridia; order Oscillospirales; family CAG-272; genus SVQP01. Next base: position 12,868 of record CAZCRV010000002.1, on the reverse strand, counting down.
ACGTGGTCGTGCTGATCATGGGTATCAATCCCACCATTGAAGGCGAGGAGGGCGACGCTTATAACGCTGCAAAGGCAGGCGACCGCGCCGATCTTGAGTTGCCCGCTGTGCAAAGAGAGTTGATCGACGCTGTCATGGCCATTGGCAAGCCCACCGTGTTTATCAACGTCAGCGGCAGCTGCATCAATCTTGAACGCGAGAACGAGCGCTGTAACGCCGTGCTGCAATGCTTCTATCCCGGTGCCGAGGGTGGCAACGCACTTGCCGATATACTGTTTGGCAAGGTCTCGCCCAGCGCAAGATTGCCTGTCAGCTTTTATAGATCGGTGGACGATCTGCCTCTGTTTGAGGATTACGGCATGAAAAACCGCACCTATAAATTTTTTGGCGGCAAATGCGTGTATGAGTTTGGACATGGCTTGACCTATTCGGATATCAAGGAAACGTGGATTGATGAGAATACGGTTGAGGTATATAACCAAGGGAACTTTGACACCGATTATTCGGTGCTGAAATTTGACTATATTCCGCATAAATGCCTGACTAACTTTACCTGCGTGCACCTGCGTGCGGGAGAGAAGCAAAAAGTGACGTTTGACTAAAGCACGGACAACGCTTCACACAAAACGAAAAAAGGTACAGTTATACCTGCACCTTGTCAAAGGATATTTTTATGGATACGATAAAAATCAATAAGAAAAACACAAAAATGGTGGCACATGCGGGCTTGTTCGGCATGGAGACCGCCAACACAAATGCGGGCTTTATCGCCGCGGGCAACCGCTCCTATTGGGGCGTGGAATGTGACGTGCGCGTGGCAAAGGACGGCCTGGTGGTCATTCATAACGACTCCACCGAGGGCTTTGCGCCCAAGACCATGATCATGTCCGAGAGCACGGTGGAAGAGATTCAGACCGTGGTGCTGTACGACAGACCCTTTTTCCACACCATGGAGGATTACGGCCTGACGCCCGGTATGAAGGCGCCCAGGTCCGATCTTCGAATCCCCACGCTGCAGGAGTACATCCGCATCTGCAAGGGGTACGGCAAGGTGTGCGTGACCGAGCTTAAGCACCCCATGACGCCCGAGACCATCGCAGACGTGGTTGCGGCATTTCGCGAGCAGGACTACCTTGACCGCGTGGTGTTTATCTCGTTCTTCTGGGAGAATCTTGCCGAGATCCGCAAGCACCTGCCCGATTGCCCCGTGCAGTTCCTGACCGACGAGAAGCACGATTTTACGGATGAATTTCTGGACAGGGTAGCAGAGCAGGGATTTGATCTGGATATCAATGTTTTTACCACCACCAAGGAGCTGGTCGATCGCATCCACGCGCGCGGAATCAAGCTCAACGTGTGGACCTGCGATTGGGTCGACAAGGCCGAGAATTTGGTCGAGTGGGGCGTGGATTATATCACCTCGAATATCTTGGAATAGTATGAAAGAAATCCGCCAAAGCGTTGGCGGATTTCTTGTTTATGTTCATAGTGACCGGCATCAGGGACGTGTACGGTCATAGTATTCGTTCATTTTTTGAGCGCGCGACAAAAGCTCGGTCAGAATGCCGTCCTTTTGCTCGTCGGGTGCTACGTAAGACTGATGGTGCGCCTCCAGCACCAGCTCACCCTTGTAATCAACCTCGTGCAAGATCTCCAGAAATCCCTTCCAGTCAATGTTTCCATCTCCCGGGAGTAAATGCTCGTCGCCGTATCCGGGGCCATGGGTGTCTTGAATGTGCAAAGAGAGGGGAACGACGTCCAGCTCTCGCAAAACGGGGGGATCAATGCCGTAAAAATGTGCGTGTCCCGTGTCGTAGCACCAGCCGAACAGGGGAGAATCGACTGCCTGAACCAGCTCCACAATGTTTCTCGGATGAATGGATGCACCCCACAGAACGTTTTCGGCAAGCAGGGTCAGTCCGAACTGCTCCATTAAGGGCAAAATCTGTTCCACCGCCTGCTTGTTGACGCGGATAAATTCGTCCACGTCCTCAATGATGCGACCGTCGATCTCGTGAATGGGGTGCGCCACGATCGAGCGTGCCCCCAAAAGTGCCGCGGCTTCAAACGAGCGCAGCTGTGCCTCGGACGTATTTCCCACGTTGAAGGGGGCGTGCGAGTGAGTATAGCGGACACCAAGCGCATCTGCTTTTTCGCGCAGTGCGATCACGCGTTCTCTCCAACCATCGCCCTCGAGCAAGCGGTCGTCACCGATGCAGTAGTCAAAGCCCATATCCAGCGCGGTATATCCGATGCGCGTAAGACGCTCCAGCACCTCTTCTGCTTGATATGTAGGGGGAAACACGTCGGTAGTTGTGACGATATTCATGTGAACCTCCATGCCACCTGTGGCAGATCTTTATGATATACTTTATTTTACCAAATTCCGAGCGATTTGTCTACTCATTTTATGATATTTATTTATCTGTAAATGTGCTTGAATGATAAAACGATTGTGGAGCGGAGAAAAAAACAGCTTTGCCTCCACGGTGTATGGAATACAAAAAACAAAGGCAGGATGCGTGCATCCTGCCTTTGAGTCGATGATGGGATTATTACGGATCAATCAACCCAAAGTTCTGAAATGCCAGTAAGTTATTGAGATTGGATTGATAGCTTTGCACGTCGGTGGTATCCGCGTTTTGGATAAAAGCCAGCGCCATCTGCTTCTGCCCCGCACAAAACGCCTCGGCGCGGGTCGCACCCTCACTCTTGGCTTTCAAGTATCCGTAAAGAAGGGAATACCTGTTATGCCCCTGCACGTATTCCTCACCCGAAAGCATACAGTCGATGTCGATTCCGTGAAGCAACGTTGTGGCTGCAATCGCGCCCACGCACCGCCCGCTCAACGCTTTGGTGATGATGTTACCCGACATGCCCTTTGCGGGCTGACAGCCGCCGGAATAGAGGAAATACGGCATCCCGTTCAGCTTACGGTTGATGGTGTTTGTGGTCAAAACGTCTGTGCAGTAATAATCATACTTGCCCCTGCCGGTAAATATCGTTTGCGAGAGCACGTCCTTATTCGCATGGCTTTCGTGAAAGATCTCGCATACGTTTTGCTTGGTCAGCGGTGCCCAATCGTCTGCGTTGCAGCTGCCCTCAAGATCAAGCGTAGAAGCATATACGCCCTCGGTTGTGCCGTACAGATGCACGTTGTCGATGAATTTCCATTCGTCGCGTGCACGCGTCAGAAAGTATCCCGTGTCGTCAAGTGCAACCGAATACCATCCAACCGGAAGAATGGGCGAGGCGACCGATACGTTTACGATATCCTGCTCTTCGATCAACGCAATATATTCGCGGTATTTGGTGATGAAATCCGCGAAATCTCCTCGCAGCAAGGGCAGGCGCACCACGTGCCATGCAGGTACAATATCGATATCATCCAAGCTGTGCGCCAGCTCGTACGCGCTGATCTTGTCAAGCGCATCGGGATCATTATTAAAATTGGTGTAAAAATAATCCGAAACAAAGTCATCTTCCCGATACATCTCGTCCTGTGTCTGCATTTCAAACTCATGCTTATGTACGAATGCGGGAACTGCATTTGGCGTACCGAAAATCTGAATGCCACAGGGGTCATAGCCGCGCGCATCTCGTTCTTGTATGAGCCGATTGTATACGTCTTTGGCGGTTTTCAAATCGTGCGTGTCCACATTGACAAGTGCAAAATCGGGATAAAGATCATCAAGGCTCTCAATAGCTGAGATATCCTCTTCGGTCATGGCCTTGCTGTTATAGACAAATAGGTAATATGGCTCAGGCGGTTGATCTGCTTTACAGGATACAAGACCGGAAAGCAGGAGGGCGATAAGCAATAGATAACTGATACGTTTCATTGTAAGTTCTCCGAAATATTCTTGATCCAGGGAATCAGCTTCATAAACGCGGTGCCGTTAAAGTCCGAATTGACAGGAGAGAGGCGCTCCAACTCGGTATCACAGCCGTTGGCGTCCAATAATGCCTTCAGTTCTTCTGATTGCGATGCGGGAAGAAGCGGATTATCTGTATAGCAAAACATCAGTACGGGTGCCTTTATGGTCTCGTAAAAGTATTTGGGAGAGCGCTTGTCGAGCTCCTCGGGCAATTGTTCTTCGGTGCAACCGAAGTAATACAAGTACATTTCCTTGATCTGCTCGCCTCTGAAATCCACAAAGGCTTGCATATCACAGATGACGTCTACGACAGCGCAACCTTTAATTATTTCCGGATACGTTGCCGCCAGTTTCAATGCGAACGTAGCACCTGTTGTCGCGCCTGCAGTGATGATACAGTGATCGGACAAAAAGGGACAGGCGGTACAAATAGACAGCATGACTTCTGCATCCTTAAAATCTTCTCCGCAAAAGTCCTTTTCACCCTCGTTATCCTTGGAACCGCGATGGAAAAGGCGCATCACAATGACATCCTTTTTTGCAAAATTCTCCACTAAATAGTCCACCTCATAACCGATGTCGGGGAAGTACAGCACGCAAGGGTAATCCTTTTTCGCATAATCTGCAGGCAAAGCGATCTCAAAATATCGCCCAAGTCCGTCCACCTCGAAATCCACCCGATAGGCAACCTCGGATGCCGTGCAATATTCTGTCAGCTTGGTCACAGTGCTCACACCCTCAATTTGCGTCATGTCCTCGACGGTGCGCAGGGTAGATTCCGGCTCTGTCGTGGCAGGGGGCTCGGTATCTGCTTGCGTTGTTTCAACGGGTGGCTGCTGCGCGTTGCAGGCAACCAACAGCATTGCTGATAAAAGTGTAAAAATCAAAAGCTTTTTCATGTCGTTTTCCTCCTGAATACGTAATAGCAATATATCTTCCCACCGTAGGAATAGTCGCCGCTTTTGTGCTCCATGATCAGATAGTCTTTACCGTTCTCGGTGAATATGCGATAGTGCTGTGCGAACTCCTCCTGGGTGTCAAGCACCACTCCCGCGGAGTATTTCAATCCCTTTCGATATAGCCCTCCGGCGGCTCTTCTCGTTTGCGTGCAAACTCCGCGAGTGAAGAATTGCATATCTACGATCCAAAAATCTCCCTCCCAGTATCTTTTTTTGCTGTCGAAATCATTGGGATCGAATACCAGATCCACCGTTTCCCATTCGCCAACGGCGCACTCGTCGGCAATATACGGAACGTCAACGTTGTCGCGCCCGATGCGTGTTTCTCGCTCGGTGTACTCCTTTGCGTCCTCTTGCTTGTAAATACGAACCGTGCATTCGTGTGATTTGCCCACCAGAATATCCACCATCCAATCGATCTGCATGTAGGTCGTATCTCCCACCCTGAAAATGTGATACGGGCAGGGAGCGATGACGTTGAATTCGTGCATCACGTAGTACAAGTAGCCCTTGCTCCAAAAGTACATCCACACGTGGCAACCGCCCGGAATAAAGAAGAGGAATTCGGGAATCATGCCCTCTGTTTTCGTTAAGTCTTGCTCACCGTTAAAGACCTGGTCTTCTTCAAGATTTCCGCAATACGACCACTTGCCGATGACACACGGATCGTCTTCAAACGGCATTCGCAGCATCTCTATGGTGATGGGAAGCACGCCGGGCTGTGTGTTTTGACAGTTTTGATCGATCTGACCGATCTGCTTGTGCTTTTGATGGATACCCTTCATGATCGTATCTTTTTTATCCCGATAGATCCGACACTGCTGCGCGGGGGTACAGGCAAGGAATTCCTTGATCTCGTCCAGCGAAAAATCCAGCTGCTTGAGCTGCTCGATCAGCGCAAAGGTTTTGATTTTGTCTTGGCTATAATAGCGGTAGCCCGAGTCCGGATCGATATGGTCCGCGCAAAAAACGCCTATCTGATCGTAGTAGCGCAGCGTTTGCACGCTGGCCCCGCATAACTTGGCAAATTCTCCGATTTTCAGCATTTTGTCACCTTCCTCTTGCTCGTTGTCTCTATTATAACATTATAGTCAACTATAGAGTCAAGCCCAATTTGGAAAAATCGCATTTTTTTATGCGCATTTCGAAATTTGTCTATCTTTTTTGTGCAAAACGTGTTATAATGAAAGGGAATGATAAATCAGACTTATGAAGGATAGCATCATGCATGAGATAGATTTTGATCAAGCATATATCAAATACCGAGCCACAATAGAGAGGTATCTGCAGCGGCATTTCGGCCTTGGCGTCCAGGACGCGGAGGACTTGACAGCGGATACCTTTGTGGTGCTGCACCTGCATTGGGATGAATTTGCGAATCACCATGAGGGTGCGATTGCGGTATTCCTTTACAGAACCGCGCGCTTCAAGGCGCTGCAACACCATAAGGCGCGCAAAAAGCATCCCGTGGTGTTCAGCCTGGAGGAGCTTTTTGAGCACGCGATCGAGGAGCACGAGCAGCCCGACGCCAAAGAGGAGCACGACGCCAAAGAGGAGCACGACGCTTATCTTGCCTACATAGAAAAGATCAAGGCCATTCTGAGCCCGCGCGAGCTGACCGTTTTTTGCTACAAGATTGAAAAGGACTACAAAACGGCCGAGATCGCGCACCTGATGGGGCTTAGCGAGATCACGGTGCGCGTCAAATGGCATCAGATCCGCAAGAAAATTGCCAAGAAATTGCCCGAAATTTTTGCAAGCTGAGAAAATTTTCAAGAAAAGTGCAACGTTTTGCAAAAAACGGACATGTGTACTTATGAAGGGCATTTGACAAGGTGTTTGGTAAAGGAGTAGAGAATGAATCAATCTGACAATCAAAAGCTTTTGCGCTTTGATCCCACGGGCGCGTCGGACGAGCAGGTCAGGGCGTGGCTGTTTGCGCTGATCGACGCAGAGCTGCAAAAGGACGAGGCGGACGAGGAGCTGATCGTGGCTTGCTCGGAGTGCGAAGCTTATCTTGCGCACGACGGTGCGGAGCTGACCGATGAGCAGTATGCCGCAGGGCTTGCGCTGATCAAGCAAAAAGCCGCGGTGCGCGCACCCGCGAGAAAAATTATCAAATCCAACCATGGGCGCGTTTTGTGGCGCGTATTGCTGGTGGCGGCCATCGTGCTGCTGATCTGCTCGGTATCTGTTGGCACTTCCTTGGCCAACGACGGCTCGCCCGCATGGAATTTCCTTGTGCAGCACCTGGATTGGCTGGCCGAGTCCGAACCGGGCGATAGCATCAGCGGCGACAAGGTGAGCATGAGCAAGAGCGAGCTGCAGGCACAGTACGACTCGGTTGACGAGGCAAAGCAAATGAGCGGCTTTGAGGGCGTGCTGTATCCCACAAGCCTGCCCGAGGGCACCGTGCTTGAGCGCATTCTGCTGATCAAGGACAGCGAGACCGAGCTGCATCTGACCTTTGTGTTTAGCGACGGGCAGGTGTCGTATTCGGTCAGCAACTTCGATTCGACCGGCATGAGCCGGGGGGAAAATGCCGAGGTGATCACGGTAGGCGACAAGACCTGCTACTACGTTTACGTGGAAGACGTGAACATCCACCAGGTCTGCATTTATAAGGATGGCTACGAGCACCAGGTCACCAGCCACGATTACGACGTGCTCATTGATTTTATACAAGGACTGACAGAGTAAAAGGGGAACAGATATGAAACTGACTGCCACGACAAGCTATCATTCCACGCCCATAAGCCGCAAGCTCGCCTCGAATTTTATCGAGCTTGGCTACGGCTTGCAGGTGGAGGGCATGATTGCCGAAATGTTTTTCAACCGCAGCTTTGAGCCCTTTTATCCCTACCGCACCATCAACAAGCTTTGGTTTGATCTTTTGGAGGATGAAAACGACCATTCCTCGCGCTGCGAGACCGACTGGCGCGTGTTCGACTGGTATCATTCGGGATATGAGCACAACGCCTGGTTTGCTTTTCCCGGCACGGCGGGGCATCAGCTTATCCGGGACGACTCCACCTTTGTCATAGAAAAATCACCCACGGCAGACGTGCGCATCGGCATTGTCGAGGGCGGCTGTCACGGTGAGCACGCCATGCGCGTGGTCAACGACTCGGACGACCTTGGCGGCCTTGCGCAGGATGGAAAGTATTGTTTTCCGGGTGTGTATTATATCTTTGAGGGAAAGATCAAGCAGCTGGCAGGAGACGGTGGCTTGAAGGTGGCGATCTACAAGGAGGGAACTACTACCGATCCTGTGGAGATCTGCGATTTACGCAGTGCCTTACACGGTGCACTCAGCAATACCGATTACACCGACGTATATGCCGTCTTGCAAGTGCCCGAAGAGGGCAGATATACCTTCGCCCTGCTTTTACCGCCCCATACGAGCGTGCTGTGCGACGATTTTTCGCTTATGCCATCCGATGCGGTCTGCAAAATGAAAAAAAGCGCAGTCGAGGCAGGCGCGTACGTTTCTCCTGCCGTGGTGCGTTGGCCGGGCGGCTGCTTTGCGTCGTTTTATAACTGGCGCGACGGTGTGGGCGCATACCGACCGCCCATGAAGTCGTATTTCTGGGGCGGCTATCAGTACAACGACGTGGGCACGGACGAGCTTGCGTCCTATGCCGAGGCGGTGGGCGGTGAGTCCATGATCTGCGTCAACGTTCACCATCCCTTCAAGCGGTATTTTGACTACGTACCGCCAGAGAACTTAGATAAAGACCCAAACGACCTTTCCATTCACGCAGCGCGCCACGGCAGAGATCTGCCGCACTTTGCAAATATTGAGCAGGGCGCACGCGAGGCGGCTGCCTGGGTGGAATACTGCAACGGTGACGAGAGCACAGAGGGTGGCCGCGCCCGCATTGCAAACGGCCGCGAGAGACCCTATGGCGTCAAGTACTGGGAGATGGACAACGAGGTGCACCGCTGGTTTACGCCCGAGGAATATGCACGCACCTGCATCATATATTCCAAGGCCATGAAGGCGGTCGATCCCACCGTCAATATCGGCATTGATACCTACAGCTACAACCTGGAGGGGCTTGAAAAAATGCTGGAGATCGCGGGCAAGGACATTGATTTCATTGCCGAACGCGTCTCTGACGAGAGCTATATGCAGAAAAAGCTGGCTTTGCTCCGTGCGTATAACGAGCAAAACGGCACGCATTTGCTCTACTGCAATACCGAGTGGCTGCCGCTTGGCGGCGCGGATATGTATAATATGGCGCCCAGAGAGAACAACAAGCTGACCAAGTGCTATCTGTTCAGCAAATGGTCGTATGCCTTGAATGCTGCGTCCATTCTGATGATGTGGCAGAGATACGGTGGGGAGATTGGCTTTGTCAACTTCAATAATCTTGCCAACACGCACGCGCAATCTGCCATTGAAACGCCCAAGGAGGGCGCATATCCCACAGCAGCGGGCATGATACTGCATCGTTTTGCGCACACCGAGGCATACAGAACGTTGAAAATCGAGGGCTATCATCCGCAGATGAGGGATGCGCTGCAGGTGCAGCTGTCGGTCAATGAGCAAGGGACGGCGCTTGTGCTGAACGTGCTCAACAAGAGCGGTGAGCAAGGAGAGCTTTCACTGGATATTGGTGCATTCGCGGTGTCTGACGGCTGCTTTGACGGCTTTGCTCTGACCGCCCCAAGCCTTGAGAGCATGAACAGACTTGATGACATGCAGATTGGGGAGATTTCCGTTTCGCTGACCGTAAAGGGCGGCGTTGCAAGCGTGTATGCAAAGGCATTTTCCTTTGCCGAGTACGTCATCCCGCTTGACAAGACCGTGACCGTATGATGCAATAGTAACAGAACAAAATTCAAAAAAAGGAAAGGGGAGTTATGAAACAGTATTGCATTCCCACGAAAACAATAAGTTTATCCGCGAGGTTGACACACGCCTGATGTCCTACAACGTGGAAATGACCGAGGTAACCGGCGGCACGTTCCGGAAGGCGTATGCCCCGGTCAGATCGCAGGAACCGAGGAGTTTACCCTGAGTGGTGGCGATTTCGGCAGCGGCAGCTTTATCGGCATGGCCGCGCTGATGCTATCATCCCTCCATTGATCTCTGTAACCAAAGACTGCGTGAGCGTGAGCTGGCAGCAAAGTTTGGCCCCGTTTGGGTGTGCGTGTCCGGCTCCTGGGCAACCAAGACCTATTACGATTTTGATGGCACCACGGGCGGCAAGGCCCCGAGGGCTATCAGAGCGTGCTGACCCGCGAGCAGTGGATCGGCGTGCTGGATTTCGTCAAGGCAATCGGCGGCAGATGCTGATCTTGGTCAGCATCCGCGCAGGCGACCACCCCGATGGCGGTCCTCTGGATCTTTCGCAGACCAAGAAAATCTTCGCGCTTTCCCATGAATACGGCGTGGATATTTCGAGCCCGGACCCAACTACTTTGCAGTACTGCTGTGGAATACGCTGATGGGCATTTCCGTATATGATTGCGGTAACCCCCGATTGCGAGGGCGCGCATATCTACTGCCGCTCCCGCAAGGATGGCAAGGACGGCTTTGCTTATCTGATCGTCTACAACTCGCTGACCGAGGTGACAGAGATCGAGCTGCCCACCGAGGCCGAGGTTTATGCGCTCTGCGGCAACGTCAGCCTGCGTGCTTCGACCATGTGTCTGAACGGTAAGCCCTTGGAGCTCTCGGGCGTATCCGATACCACCGAGCTCGTACCCGAAAAGGTAGAGGCAGGCAAGCTTTCCATCGCTCCCGCATCCTGTACCTTTATCGTGATCTGATTTATTAGAAAAAGGAAACCCGATGGAACTGACAAATTAGCTTAAGCAAGAATTTCGCCTTCGGCGAAATATACTCGCACAAAGGCGAATAGAACCGGGGAGATACTCCGCTTGGAGTATCTCCCCGTCGGACTGCCACTTGTTTATGTGTAAATTGCAAAAAACAGGCAGGGAAGGCAGCATATAATTGTTAACTATTTTTGAAAAAATTCTTTACAATTGCAATAAATTGTGATATAATTATGAAGGAACACAAAAATTCGGTGATTTTGAAAAAAATTCCGACAAAATTCATTCATTTATCACACAGACTCCCTATTGCAGCTGTATGATACAATAGAAAAAATAAAATAGACTAAATACAAGGAGGGTACTTCCCATGATGGATACCAAAATTCTTGTTGTAGATGACGACAACAATATCAGCGAATTACTTAAGGTGTATTTCACCAACGAGGGCTACGAGGTCAAGACCGCGTCCGACGGTGTGGAGGGCATCAGCTATTTCAAAATGTATGAGCCGGACATCGTGCTGCTTGACATTATGCTGCCCGAAAAGGACGGCTGGCAGGTCTGCCGCGAGATCCGCGAAATGTCCTCCAAGCCCATTATCATGATCACCGCAAAGGGTGAGGTATTTGACAAGGTGCTGGGTCTTGAGCTGGGTGCGGACGATTTTTTGGTCAAGCCCTTTGATATGAAGGAGCTTTCCGCGCGCGTCAAGGCTGTGCTGCGCCGATACCAGGCACACGCCAACCAGGATGACGACGAGGTGGTCAAATTTGAAAACATTGAGATCAGCCGTCAGAAGTATGAGCTCAAGCTCAAGGGCAAGAGTGTGGATATTCCTCCTAAGGAACTGGAGCTGCTGTATTTCCTGGCCTCCAACTACAATCGTGTCTTCACCCGCGATCAGCTTCTTGATAAGGTTTGGGGCTTTGACTATCTGGGCGACTCCCGCACGGTTGACGTGCACGTCAAGAGACTGCGCGAAAAGCTGGAGGGTGCGTCCGATAAGTGGCTGCTCAAGACGGTTTGGGGCGTAGGCTACAAGTTCGAGCTGTTGAACTAAGGATTTCATCGTGTTTAAGAGTCTGTTATTTAAATATGTCACGGCGTTTCTGGCCATCATTACGGTCAGCTTTCTGCTTTTGATTCTGATCATCGGGAATATCATTACGGGACATTCAGAGCAGGCCAAGGCGGATATTATCGCAGATACGGCCGCTGCCGCATATACTTACGTGGATGAAAGCTATGACAGAAATATTCCTTTTGCAGACTTTGTGGCAGATACCGAGCAAAGCACGGCGCAGATCCTGCAGGCCATGACCGTCAATGCGGACGGCGTTACCATCATGCTCTCTGACGCGGATGGCACACTTCTTTTGTGCCGCGGCGAGCAGACGGGTCGGTTGCACGTGGGAGAGGTGCTCCCCATGCAGGATCTGGAGCAGGTGCTTGGTGGGCAGAGCGTGCAGGGGACAGATTCCTTTGGCGGGGCGTTTGATGAAGCCATGGTGGTCCATGCGTACCCTCTGGAGGATGAAGGTCAGGTCTGGGGCGTGCTTTTGATTTGTGCTGACTCCAGCGACTGGAGAGATCTGCGCGATTCCACCGTGCAGGTCATCGTGGCGGCAAGCCTTTGGGTCATGCTGGCCGCGCTGATCGCCACCTACTTTATCTCCGAGCGCATTGTCACGCCGCTTAAGGAAATGAGCCGCGCGGCCAAGAGCTTTGCGGCAGGGAAGTTTGACGTGCGCGTTCCGGTGCACGGAAACGACGAGGTGGCTGATCTGGCCCGCGCTATGAATAATATGGCGCAGTCGCTTGAGGCGCTGGACAATATGCGAACCTCGTTTATGGCCAACGTATCGCACGACCTGCGCACTCCCATGACCACCATCTCGGGATTTATTGACGGAATCTTAGACGGCGTGATCCCCGCAGATCAGCAGACCTATTATTTGGGCATCGTGTCCGAGGAGGTCAAGAGGCTCTCACGCTTGGTAGCTCAGCTGCTGGATCTGTCGCGCATTCAGGCGGGAGACCGCAAGTTTGTGTCCGCACCGTTTGATATCTGCGAGGTGTCGCGTCTGATTCTGATCTCGTTTGAGCAAAAGATCGATCAGAAGCGGCTGGAGGTCGAGTTTGAATGCGAGAAGGAGAACATGTACGTGTTCGCCGACCGTGATGCCATGTATCAGATCGTGTATAATCTGGTGGACAATGCGGTAAAATTCTCAAAAG
>CAZCRV010000001.1:0-37945 GCA_964501175.1 uncultured Clostridium sp. | reverse complement strand
CTCAAAGAACATGTGCGGCAGCTCCATCATCATGGGCAGCGGACGGCAGAAGATATAGCTGTCATATCCGGTCTTGTTCAGAATCTGTACTAAGCCCTGCGTGTGACCAAACGAGTCAAAGTTGACGGCCGTTGTCGGACGCACGCCAAACTTTTCCTTGAAATACGTAAGACCTGTTTCGATCTGACGCACAAAGCCCTCGCCGCTCGGCACGGTGCAGTCGGGCTGGCAATACCAGCCACCCATAATGTGCCACTTGCCTGCCTCGACAAGCTCCTTGATGCGACAGAACAGAGCGGGATCGTAGCGCTCGATCCACTCGTACAAGAGCGCCTCGTTGTGGCAGAAAATATAGTCGTATTCGTCAGCCAGCTCGGCAGCCGAATAAAAGGTTGCCAGCGCAGCGGATGCACCCTCGTTCCAATCCCATTGCCAGACGGGGTCAAGATGCGCGTTACAAATCAAATGCAGTTCTTTCATAACTCTCTCCTTTGCGATCCGAATTTTTACTTTTTCATTATATCAAAAGCCCCGTCGTTTGTCAACGACGGGGCTTTTAGTTCATTGGTTATTTTTGAGTCTGTTTTCCGCATTGGTTGCAATGCGGTCGCTGTATTGCGCATATGCGCGCAGCTCCGAGGGTGAGAAGTCCGCAAAAATTCCGCGCAAAAACTGCTCTGCGACTCGGTGCAGGTCGGGCATGATGCGCTCGGCCGTCTCTGTCAGACAAAGATGCATGACGCGCCTGTCCTGTGCATCCCGCACGCGCTCCAGCAGATCACGGCGCATCAGATGCTCCACCGCCTTGGAGATATTGGCCTTGGCCAGTCGGCTGTATGCAATAATGTCGGTGGCGGTGTTTTTCTCGGGATTGTTATGCAAAAACAAAAGCACGGTCAGCTCGGTCGAGTTGATATTGTACTCCTTACAAACGGGCGCAAAGCACTCCTCTAAATATTGCTCCATGGTATAAAGCTTACCCAGCCACTCGGAATAATGCATAGCGTCTCCTCTTTAGTTTCCTTTTGAACTATTTTATTCATTATACGGCATTCGTGCGCATTTGTCAAGACGTTTTTGCGCGTTTTGTCACCATGCCGCTTTTTTCTGCATTGACAATCCCGTCGCAATCGGATATAATAAAAGCAGAGCTTCGCTATCTTACATCTGACAGGAGAATTGATCATGAAACACTTAACGATCATGCCCTTATTGCTTTGCATCCTGATGCTGCTCTCCCCTTTGAGCATCTTTGCCGAAACGCCGCCTCCCGAGGGGCAAGGATTGACCGTTTCCGAGATCTGCTTCAATCCCAAATGGAAAGAGGGAGACGCCGCGATTGAGGAAAGCGCCGACGTTTTTCCCTACACCGAGATCTATAATCCCACGAACAGAACCGTATCCCTTTCCGAGCTTTCGCTCTGCTACCGCTCGGACAGCGCCCGAACCGACTCAGGCGAGCTGTTCTGCGCGGGAGATACCCCCGAGCTCGCGCCCGGAGAGGTTGCCATCATCGTGCACTACACCAAGCATTGGGAAACGCTGGGACTTGACAACACCGCCGAGCAGGCGGGTGCGGTTTACGACGTCTTTACCGCCCTGCACGGTATCTCCGATCTTTTGGACAAGAACCGCTTCTTTGTCGTTTCCAATAAGGATTTCAAGCTTGATAAAACCTCGGCATCCGCAGCCATGGAGCTTTACTGCGGCGGCTTTGTCAATTCCTTTTCCTACGACGCCGCCTTTTACAACCGCTCCAACCGCGCCGTGGTGTTCGGCGTGGACGGTGCTTGCATGGGCACGACCATCCCAAATCCCGGCCGCGTTTACGACAATCAGATCCCCAATAATCCCGAGCTTGTACCAAACACGCTGACCATCCCGATCAAGGCCGTGGAATACAACATCTGCGCCTCGGGAATCCCCGACGACTACGAGGATATTCCCTTCATTGCCGACCGCTGTGACGAGGCGTTGGGGCTTGTCAAGGCCGAGGATCCCGATCTGATCGTGTTCTGCGAGGTCAACTTTGCGTGGCAAGAGCCTATCCAAGCCTTCTGCGAGCAGAACGGATATACCGCCTACGGGTTTTCCAGCGCGGGCAAGGATTTCGCCGGCAAGCAGAACAAGCAAAAATGGGATCTGACCTCGCTGATTCTGTGGAAGACCGAGCGCTTTGAGATTTTGGAGCAGAATCATTTCTGGTGCTCCTCTACCCCCGACAAAAAGAACTCCAACAAGTGGAACGGTGGCATTGTGGGCGACATGGCGCGCTGCATCAATTACGCCGTGCTCAAGGACAAGGCAAGCGGCGTGGAATTCCTGTTCCTCGGCGCACACCTGGATGCCAAGAGTGAGGAGGTCCGCGCGCTTTCCGCGCAGCTGATCTACGACCGTTCACACGAGATTGCGGGTGACCGACCCATCATCATGCTTGGCGACTGGAACGCCAATCAGACCCACGGCTCCTACGATATTCTGACCTCGGGCGACCTTGCGGACGCACGTCTTCGCACCTATAAGACCAATCTGCACGGCACGTTCAACAAATGGGGCGAGTACTCGGCCGACTTTCAGACCCGCCTGCCCATTGACCATTGCATCATTTCCAAGGACAAGATCTGGGTGGACTCCTACAAGCAGGTGGGCGGTGATCCCATTGAGAACGTTCCCCACCCCTCCGACCACAACATGACCGTGTTCTCGCTGCAAGTATCCACGGGTGAGCCGCTTCCCGAAACCACCGAGGCACAGACCACCGAGCCTGCCGAGGGTGATAAGGATATCGCAACCTCCCCCGTCGGATGCAAATCCGCCGCGGACGCGGCGCTTGCCTTGGTCATGATCCCTGCCTTGTGCGGCGTACTGAAAAAGCGCAGATAAAAACAGCTCTGATCCTATACAGAAATAACGGCAGGGGCCAACGAACGTTGGCCCCTGCCTCTGATTTTACTTGTTCTTGCCAAATGACGGCAGATTATTCTTCTTCCATAAGCTTGATTACGACAGGCGTGTCGTAACGGTTGATATAATGGCTGTAAGCAATCAAATCGTGCTGGTCATAGATCACGGTCCAAACGGTGTCGGACATCGCGCTTTGCATAGCGTAGCTGACGTCCGCAAAGGTCATGACCGGAGTATCCTTCAAGGCAGCCGCCAACGTGTCATAACGGTCCAAGGAGGATTGATTGCGGGCGACTCCGTAATAATCACCGGGGGTCAGGTAGTGGTTGGTCATTACCTTGGTCTCGGTTACGTGCATTACGTTATCGATAAACTCCACGCATACGCTGTTACCCTGGGCATCCGCGATCATGTAGTGGATCACCATATTCATGCCCGTGCTCAAATCGTACTGCCCAAGAAGCTCTACAGCCTCCTCTACGGTAGCGGCCTGATTGAGCATCAATCGGATAGCAGAGGTGATGGTCAGATTTGTCTTGCCCGTCTCCTGCTTCAGATTCATGCCATTCGGAAGCAGATTGATGGACACGCAAAGACCCTTTTCATTCATGCCGTCCAACGGAGCATAGTGGGCAGCCAAGACCAACTGCTCGTCGGTCAAAGACCCGTTGCTCTGGGTGATAAAATCGGTGTTGACGGTGGAGATGGAGGCATAACCCTGTTCCGGATAGCTGGCAAGGAAGAGCACGTCGCA
Source organism: uncultured Clostridium sp. (assembly GCA_964501175.1). Classification (GTDB taxonomy): domain Bacteria; phylum Bacillota; class Clostridia; order Oscillospirales; family CAG-272; genus SVQP01. The sequence goes on along the minus strand of CAZCRV010000001.1, from coordinate 34,287 downwards.
CAATTTCCAGTCAAAGTTACGGCCAAAATAGTATCCGTCCTTACCTTGTGCCTGCATGGTGCTGCAGCCCAATCCGTCAATCGAGAAGCGGAGTCCCGAGGGATTATTCAGCATATTTGCAAGGTATGCAAAAATTTCCTCCTCGGTGGAGGCACCGCCCCCGGCAAGGAATTCTTCAAAGCCGTAGCTTCCGCGATAAACAGCCGTATAATAACCGTTAAATACACGGACAGGCCCCTCCTCTTTGGAGAAGGTAATGGGTTCGTACTCGTCGGGGTAAACTTCGGCAGCTTCGGTGGTTTCGGGTTCTTGCGTGGTCTCAGGTGCTTCGGTGGTCTCGGGAGCTTGAGTGGTTTCGGGTGCTTCGGTAGTCTCGGGAGCTTCGGTAGTCTCGGGAGCCGAAGGAACAGCCTCGTCGGTGGTTTGCTCTGTGTCACCGGGCGTATTGGGATCCGGCGTACAGCCCACAACCGCAAAGGGCATAAGAAGCGCGAGCATCAATGGAATGAGTAAGTACTTCTTCATAATATCATACATCCTTTCATTTGGCAAAAGCTATCTTGAGCCTTGAATTTCAATTCTTGATAGTTTCGGCCTCTGTTTTTTTCTGATCGTTTTGTTCATTATATCATTGCTTTCCGAATTTTTCAATAGATATTCTCAAAATTCCTCTGAAAATGATACTTCGGATTCACAGATCCCATGCACACAAGGTGCTCGGCGCAGGTCGGACCCTTGGAGAAGATCACGTTATACTTTGCGTCTGCATTGACGCGGGTCAGGCGAAGCACCACATGGTTCTCACCCGCCCCCAGCTTGACGCCCTGCACGTGCACGTTTTCGGCCGTCCAGGTGTCGCAGCACTTGCGCTCTGCAATCAATTCTCCGTTGATATACAAGGCAAAGGGCGCGCTGTGGCCGATCTGCACGCAGACCTCCATATCCTCGGGGCAAAGCAGCACGCGAGAAAGATACGCCACGCAAGGTCCCTTGAAGCCAAAGAGATCACTGACCGTAAAGGAATCCTCTTTTTGCGCGAACACGTCCTCCACATATTTGCCGAGCTCGCAGGGTGCTGCAAACAACTCCTGCTCGGTCAAGTATTCGGTGTCGGTATCGGGCGCAAAATTGAGGTGGAAGCGGCGCACCACGTCGTTGTCGTCTCCGTCGTGCTGCACGCCCGCGAACAGATGCCAGTAGTTGGGAACTTTACTGAGCGCCTCGGTGGTGCACTCGGGATCGGTCTTCCAGATAGGACCGGTCACCTTCCACACTGCCGCGCCCGAGAGGCCAAAGGTGTAGCCGTACTCCTTGCCGTCAAGCGCGTAGGACACGTGCACGAGATTCTTCTCGTACAGCTCTCGCGCGTCGGAGGGAACGCTGAAGGTAAGCGGCAGTTCTATGCGCTGTCCTTCCGAAAGGCGGATGCCGTGACAGGTCATCGTGCCGAAGCCTGTCACACAAAGCGCGGTGCTGAGCTCTTGCTCGGTTGTGTTGTAAACTGACAGTACAACCGTTTTTGTCTGCCCGAACGAAATGGAAGGCCCTTCGGGATAGGACACGTCAAAGACCAGCGGGTCGTGTTTTTCAAACGCAAGCTCCTGCTTGGGTGCATCCTCGAACAGGTAAGGTGCGAAATATGCGCCCAGCTCGGCAATCTCGACCGACAGGTTGTACACGCTGTCGGTATGATCGGGTGAGCGCACGCCAAGTACGAACTTGACGTCGCCAAGGTCATATTCCTTGATCAGCGACTCCGCCCCGCGGATGACGCCGATCACCGCTCCCGCAGTCGCGCAGGTGCAGTCGGTATCAAAGCCGCAGTTAAGCGCGTCCATGGAGGTCTTGATCAGGTCCAAATTGCCCTTAAGCAGCGCGGCCAGCGTGATGCCGATATTCTGAAACAGATTGGTGCAGTCGGGATGCCCGTACTTGTGCAGAATGTATTTGAGCACGGTTTTGACGTCGTCGTACCTCTCGCACCACGCAAGCGTGTCGCCGATCAACTCGCGCAGCTTGCAATCCGTCGGGATCTCGCAAAGTGCTGTATCGATCAGCTTGTAAAGATCGCTTTCATAAAACGCAGCCGATTCCAAGGCAGCGAAGAACTTTTCGGCATACACCGAGTCTCCATCGTGATCCAGACACCCATCCATGGTGGAGGTCTCCGCCGCCTTTGCGGGCTGCGCGGGATACAGGCAAGCCCAGATCTCGCTGCGGATGGGGCAGCCCATGCCGTCTATGTAAAAATCGTTGCAAAAACGTCCGCTTTCGGGCGGATAAATACCCTTGGCGTAATTCTTACGCATGATGGCGTACTCACCGGGTGAATAGTCACAGCTTTCGCAAAAACATTTTTGCAGATCGTAGGAGGAAAAGTCCTCACCGTACCTCTTGACCACGTCCAGCCACAAAACCTGCAGATCCAGGTCGTCGTTTGGCAGCATGGTGTTGATCATCTCGGGCTTGAACGCAAGCTCTAAAGGCATTTTGATGCCCTCGTAAGGCGCACCCATGGTTCCCGCGACCGTTTTGCCCAGAAAACAGCCGTATACCTTATCTAAATATTGCTCGTACGTAATCATATCAATTTCCTGTCCTTTCCAACGCCCGCTCTAACTGCTCGATAAAGTACGCGGGGCGTGCGTCCACGTATTTCTTGATAGCGGAATACTCCTTTTTCCAGGATTTGAGCGTATAACCGTTGCCGATCGCCCATTCCCAGTGCTCGATGTGACGCTCCATCTCGGGAGCGATCGCCGTATAGCCCAAGAAAAGCTCGGCCAGCAGCAGCTCTGCAGATTCGGCAGAGGCCATCTTGCGGCAGATCTGCTCGAAATCCGCGCGGAACTCGTCGTTTTCAAGGCAATAAGCCAGCATGCATTGCAGCCCGAGCGAATCGGGGTACATGCGCTGCTCGCCCTCGTAGGAATACAGATCGTGATAGTCCACGAAATTGCCAAGCATACGGTAAAAGCTGTCCACCTCGGGAGTGGTATCCAGCTCGGGATTGAGATAAGCGGAATCGTATCTGCCAAGCCCCAGGTCGCAGTCGCGAGTCATAAATCTCCACTTGCCATCCGTGATCTCAATACCCTCGACGGGTGTGCCGGTATAACGCCAAAGCTTGACGTTATTGTGCGGCCAGTCGTGATTGGAGGTATAGAGATTGAGCGCGCAATATTCGGCAAAGCTGTGCAGATCCACCTTCTCGGCAAGCGTTTCATAGTAAGAGGCATTCCCCTTCTTTTGTGCGGTGGCAACCTCATCGCAGATGGCTTCCCATGCGGCCAGCTCGTCCGCGTTTTCGCTTTCATAATAGAACCACTGGCCGTCAAAGCGGCCACCGCGCGAGGTATCCAGCTCACTCTTGACCACGACCACGTCATCGTCAAGCACACCGTACACGCGCTTGACGTAGTCCTCGTTCAAATTCTCCTTCATGTCAAGGATTCCGTAATACTCGCCGTTGACGTACACCACGGCAAACGCGGAGCAGGCATAATCCAAGGTGTCGGTGACGTGCGCGGCAAAATTGTTGACCGCATTATCACGCAAAAGCGAAGCGTTGAGCGGGTCGCAGGAATTGTGCAGCAGCGAGTCGTTGCCGCCGTTGCGCAAAATCAGGCTGTCGTATCTGTCCAGTATCTCGCCCGCGTCCTTGCCCGCGCGCACCACGCGATCCTCAAAAAACGCATAACGGAAGGTGCCCGCGCCCTCGTAAATATCGGTGCCAAAGTGCCCCGTTTTGCGCGCGATGATCTTGAACGACTTTTGCGACAGCGCGCGGGACGAGCCGCCGAAGATGCGCATGCCACCGTCCTGCGAGACCACTCTCTCGCCCGCGGGCGTGATGATCTCTATGTGCGTGGGCATTTCCAATTTTTCGGTATAATACGTGCAAAGCTCGTCGAAATCATCCGGCTCAAGCGTCAGAGAGACGGTATACAGCGCCGCGCGCTGGTCGTTCGCCTTGATATACGTATGCGTGACCACCTTGCCAACGATATTGCCGTCCGAATCAAAGCAAGCCGCGCGGACCACCGTGGCGTCCTTGCCCGGCACGCTAATGCTATCCTCGGCCGCCTTGGATTTCTTTGTGGGCACGCTGCCGTCGGTGGTGTAACGCACGGTATAGTCTGTGCCCTCGGGAGCCTGCAGCGTCAGCTGCTCGGACGCCTTGTAAAGCCCACCCGCCAAAGAGAACACGGGATCGGTCAGATTGATCGCGGGCGCAGGCTCGGTTTGCTCCTCGGTATCGGGCTCGGTCGTCTCGGGGGCAGCCGTTTGCGCAGACGTGGTCTGCTCGGGCTCGTGTGCAGGATTGCAGGACGCAAGCACGCCTAAAATGATGATGCATATCAGTAATAAGGACAGGTATTTTTTCATATCAATGCCGCCTTTCCGTCATTTCTCGGGTTCATTGTATCACACTTTTGTATACTTGTGCGAGAATTGTGTAGAATGTTCACAAAAAATTGTTAATTATGATATTGCACCACTTGCAAATTACGTGCAGCTACTTGACGGATCGCATATACTATGATATCATTAAAAAAACGAAAGGAGCGGATATCATGAAATACTCACAAAAAGCACTCCTCCCCCTGCTTTTTCTGCTGGCATCCTGCCTGCTCTTATCGGCTTGCGACTTGTCCAATGTTAGCTTTGAGGCACAAAGCCAAAATGAACTTGCTCCAAGCAATACCGATGATACAGTTGAAAACTCCCAAGCAACCGATATCCATACAGAAGTAGTACAAGAAACATCCGATCCCTTACCGGAAGACACCTCTCAACCGATCACGTTAGCCGATGATACGTATGACCCGGAAAAAGAATTTGATTATTTGATCCATACTTTGAAGACGTATCTCGGTCATTTAAAGTATGAATTTTCCGGGTTGGAGAACACATACGAAAACAAATTTGATTCAGCCAAAGAAAGCGGCAAGGTATTATTTGTAGAATTTAATCCGAATGCGTATTACTATGTTTGCGCCTATTCAGATAGTGGGCATGAATATGAATTTTACGATCAATGCTGTATTGATAGTTATACATGGGTCAAGTTTGAGGACGAGCAAGAACTAAAGGATAGTTATGACGGCAAGGATTTCGTAGTAAGCTTTCAAATAAACAAAACTCTGTCTTGCGTGAATATGTTGGATGAAAAAGATGTAAGCGCAGATATGGAGCACTACCGGATTTATTCGCCAGAATTCGTTGACGGTGTAAATACTTCAGAACCTTTGGAATTTGCAGAAGCTTTTCTTTATTTTTATTCGGATAATACTGTTTCAAAGTATCATCAATGTAATAATCCGGCTATTATTTATCATAGCATCGATTGTTATTACCATAAATCCGTCGTTTTGACTCTTATGGAGTTAGATAACGCATATTATGTGAAAATACACACGAGCACGCACACACCGGATGGCAACACAAGCGAGAACGGTTTTTTGCCAGAATATTTTGGGAAATATTACGATGATGCCTTGCGTTTTATGATCACAGGGAAATACAACTGGACAGATCGATACGGTAACATAAACGAATATGGCTTATTGAAAGCAGAAGATATTGCAGAGATTATAAAAACGAAAGGAGATTGAAAATGAAAGGGGTTAAAAAATTTTGCTTAAGCTTTATGAGTTTATTTATGATATTGAGTTGCATGTTATGCGCTGCAACTGCCACATACGCACATGATGCTTTTTTAGATGTAATATACGATGATTGTGTATATTCTTCTCCCGAAAACGGAGCAGAACTTCCCGCGGATGGACTTGATGAAGCCTGGTATATTTTAAAAAGTGGAGGCTGGTCATCTCACATGGCTACCGAATTAGTTACTGTCAAATACTATTTTGCACCCGAATCTGAAGACGGACAGTATACATGGACTTCCGGAGGCATATCGTCAGAGACAGCTAATGAAATAAAGGAAACATATGCGCAAAGCATGAAAAAATGGAATAATGTCTATTTTTATTCATACGGAGAAGATGAAAGCATAACAAAAAACAGAATTATTAACATAGTGGAAGGGACGGCAGAAGATCACAATTTGATCATATATCCCGCCCTGAACTTAGGAGCATTGGCAGGAACTTATTCTGTTGGATCAAGCGAATACATAGAAACCGTTAATTTATATCATCATCAGCATTATTTCGAGTGGAAAATGCTAGTAAATATAGAACATTTCTATGAGCATGGGTCATATTATACTGCTGATTATGTGAATGCAGCGAGAGAGAAAGCCGGTGCGCACGAATTCGGACATGTATTGGGATTATATGATATAGAGGAGCGTTGTGGAGCAGAAGGATCAGAGCATTATCATCATCAAGAATTGCTTATGGGATATGGTGCTACACCTGAAACTTGCGAACAGAACATTACTTACAAAGATATTGCAGGTGTAGCAATCATAAGAGGTTTCCATAATGATAATGACCATAAATGGTTATATAAAGAAATGAAAGACGGAAAGCACAAGATGATATGCTCAATTTGTAACGGAGTGAAATGGATAGACTCTTTTGATGGTTATACTTATGGTGATGATTTTTATTTGTATGGCCTATGTGTTAACAATCATGAATTGTCAAGTGGCAACATGATGGCTGTAGCAAGTTACGGTGATCGGGATTATTACAAGTGCAAATATTGCAGATATGTAGCACCTTTTGATGAAAGAGTTCCCCAAAACTATACGGTCACATCGGTTAACAGCACCTACCACAAATATACAAACATTGTTCCCGGGTTAGGATATACCTTTTTGGAAGAACACGATATGACGATTCACGGTTGCTTGACGTGTGGATATGCTGAGACAAGCCATACATTTGGTCTTTATTTATATTTGAACGAAAACCAACACCGAAGAGCCTGCACATGTGGAAAAACAGAAACCCAAGCACATAGCGTACTGTATGATGAGATTGAAAACGGACGATATGCAAACTGTCTTGGATGTAGAGCAAGGTTGGATTTAACCAAAGACAACGCCAATATAGCGTATGGCATCACAAATATGCGAACGGCAAACGGCAGTTATATCTTGCCAAACGGTATTGTAGTATTGGTTCAAGCCGACCTTGAGGCGTACGAAAATGGCACGTTGCAATTCTACGACGTTAATGACCAAACCCAAACCGAGTAAAATCGAATCATGAAAGCCAAGCCCTGCGGCAAAATGCCGCAGGGCACTTTTTGCAAACCAATCATTGTAAATTTCCATATGCCTATTGCCTTTGGCGCAGTTATTTGATATAATGGAGATAATCCATAAACATCGGGAGGCCGCATTATGAAGATTTTACGCATCGTCACGGACAACGACCAGATCCGCTTTGATACAGACTTCGACGGGGGCGTGCAGGTCACCGCTTATCGCAGCGCATTCTGCCTTGACACACCCATCTTTACCGCCACCGCTACGGCCAAAAACGGCAGCTTTACCTTGCCCATCCACCAAGGCGGCTGCGACGGCAGATTCCTTTACTATCGCACAAGCACCGACGGTGCGGATTGCGAGGGCGCTTGCTACGTTGAGGACATGGGTTCATCCCTGCGCGACGCGCCCTACCCCGTGACCGAGAGCAAAAAGGGCTTGCAGGTCACCATGGTGCACGACGCCATCAACTTAGGCGTCAAGCACGCGGCGCTCAACGTCAACTTAGGCTCTTTTTTGTGGGTTGAGCCCGTCGAGGGCGACACCATCCCTTACGAATTTGACGGTGAGACCTTCTATTTTCGCAAAAAGGTGGTCGAGCACAACGACGCACGCGTGCGCGAGCTGACCGAGGCCGGCGTGATCATTACCTACATTCTGCTTAACTCCCACACCTGGGGCGGCGTGCAAACGCCCGACGACCTTTGGGAGATCATCAAGCACCCCGGCTTTTGCGAGGGCGGCAGAATTTCTGCATTCAATCTGCATAACGAGCGCGCCGTGCGCTACTACTCGGCCTGGGTCGCCTTTCTGACCGACCGCTATACGCTGGACGGCGCACCCTTTGGCCGTGCCGTTGGTCACATCGTGGGTAACGAGGTCAACTCGGGCTTTGAATGGTGCAACATGGGCGAGGCAACGCTTGCGCAATACGTTTACGACTACACCACCTCTCTGCGCCTTTGCTGGCAGGTTTCCACCGCTATCTGGTCAGGCGCGCGCACCTACATTTCGCTTGACCACTTCTGGACCGGCGCCAACTTCAGCGCAAATCCCAACCGCTTCTACGGCTCGAAATTCGTGCTCGAGGAGCTGGTTCGCCTTGGCAAGACCGAGGGCGAGATCGGTTGGAACGTGGCACACCACCCCTACCCCGAAAACCTCAACTTCCCCGATTTCTGGAACGACACCACCGCCACCGAAGACGAGGACACCTACCGCATCACCTTCAAGAACCTTGAGGTGTTGGCTCAGTTCCTTTACAAACAGGAATGCCTGTTCCAAGGACAGCGCCGCCGCATCATTCTCTCAGAGCAGGGCTTTAACTCGCACAACACCGCCACCAGCGAGGTGCTGCAGGCCATGGCCTACGGCAAGGCTTACCGCAAGGTGATGGAGATTCCCGAAATCGACAGCTTTATTCTGCACGCGCACGGGGATAACAAGGGCGAATTCGGCCTGAACCTCGGCCTTTGGCGCCGCAGACCCGAAAGCAGCGTGCCCGATACCCCCAAGCCCATCTATTACGTTTTCAGAGACATTGACAAAAAGGATGAAAAGGGCGTTTACCACTGGCAAAGATATTGATTCCCGAGGATATTTTTATGAAAAGAATTCTGACCATTTTGCTGTGCTTCTGCCTGCTTCTCGGTTCGTCGACGCTGTTTTGCTCGGCCTCGTCCGAGCAAGGTGATACACAAGGCAGCACAGAGGAGCAAACCGAGGATACCACCGGTACGACCACGCTGCCCGATACGGCCTCCTTTGTACTGATCGACGGCGCGCAGGGATACGGCGCAGGCACCTTTTACATGACGCTGCCCGAGGACTCCAACGCAACCTCTTATGCCCTTTACTGGAGCGATGCGAACGGCAACCGTCTGCCCGGCTATTCAGCTTTCTATACGGGAAAGATCACCTCTGATTACGTACTGATATCGATCAACGAAACCTTTACCGTTCCCGAAAAGGCAAAATCAGTTGTGGTATATACCTATAGCGAAAGCTATGGAGAGAGTACCGCGTTTATGGCTGCTACCGACTTCAGCAATCTCACGTTTCCCAAAGCAGGTAAAACGCTGGCCGAATTCGTGGTAATATCCGATACGCACGTAGGCAGAGATACGCAAACACAGGCAAGCTTTGCCGCCATGCTCAAGGATATCAAAGCAAATTCGCCCAATGCCGCAGGCATTTTTATCGTCGGCTCTGCCGTGGACGCGGCCGAGGACGAATACTACGAGCTTCTTGCGCAGCTTTACGCCCAAGAAACGGGTCTCCCGCCCTTGTACCGCGCAATCGGCACGCATGAATTCCTTACCAAGGGCACCTATCTCTACGACGAGAGCGCATATAGTGCCAATCTGCAAAGATTTTTCAAATACGTCAAGCATCCGAGCGGGAGCGCATTGACCACCCCTTACTACTCGTTCAACCTGGGGACTTGCACCATGATCGTGCTTGGTGCGGACTCGTATCAGGACGGCAAGGCCGTGATTTCCTCTGCGCAGCTTTCCTGGCTTTCCGCCATACTCTCATCCGCAAATCCGGATAAGCCCGTGTTCGTCTTTTTGCACGAGCCGCTGCCCAATACCGTTTCAGGCACGCCCGATCCGCACAGCTGCGGCGATGTATACAACTACTTGGAAGTACAAAGTCTTCTTGACCGCTACTCCAACGTCGTCATGTTCAACGGCCACTCGCACAGATCCATGAACGAAACCGGAACCATGTTCAAGCTGCAGGAGGGCTCCAGGATCTTCAACACGGCGTCTGCCGCATATCTCTGGACCGATGACGGCACAGGCGGCTATGAAATCGCAGGCAGCCAGGGCTACTACGTGACAATTTACGAGGACGCCGTCCTGGTACGTGGCAGAGATTTTGCCACGGGAGAATGGCTGGGCCAGGCGGAATACCGCTTTTCTGTCAAAAAGCTCGAGCCTGTAACCACGGCAGCCGCGACCACCGCTCCGGTTTCCTCGGCCACCACCAAAGCTTCCGAGGAAACCGAGCCGGTCGAAGAAAAAGCCTCACTGCGCGATCTCATTCCCCCCATGGCAATTCTTGCCATGATGGTCATGATCGTCTTTATTCTGTTATTCAAGCCCACACATAAATAAATCCGATAAAGTATAAGGAGAAGGTTATGGAAACAGCACTTTTGCAAGAAATTTCCGAAAAGCTGCAGCGTGGCAAGGCCAAGGACGTCGCAGTGCTGGTCACCCAAGCTCTTGAGTTGAATATCTCCCCCGAAACCATTCTTAATGAGGGCCTTGTCAGCGGCATGAACGTCATCGGTGACAAGTTCCGTCAAAACGAGGTCTTTGTGCCCGAGGTACTGGTTGCCGCACGCGCCATGAACGCAGGACTCAAGATCTTAAAGCCCGCACTGTCGGGTGCAGGCATCGAGCCGCTCGGCACGGCAGTCATCTGCACGGTCAAGGGCGACATGCACGACATTGGTAAGAACTTGGTCAAGATGATGATCGAGGGTCAAGGCATTGCCTGCATTGACCTTGGCGTGGACGTGGACCCGCAGGTCATCGTGAACACCGTGCGCGACAACGACGTGCAGCTCGTGTGCCTTTCCGCACTTCTGACCACCACCATGTACGGCCAGAAGGAGGTCATTGACGCGCTGAGCACAGCGGGTCTGCGCGACAAGGTGCGCGTGATGGTGGGCGGTGCGCCCATTACGCAGGAATTTGCCGACGAGATCGGTGCGGACTGCTACACGCTGGACGCTGCAAGTGCTGCCCGCGAGGCCAAGCGTCTGATTGCTGAAATGCGCGGATAATTGGAGAAATTTATGAAATACGATATGAAAGCATGGGCGGCTGCTCTTCCGGGAAGTCGCCACCCGCTTCCCCTTCTTTCCTTCCCCTCGGCTCAGCTGACAGGGGCTGACGTGTACACCATTACGCACGACGCCGCCACGCAGACCGAGGGCATTTTAGCAGTTGCTGCGCGCACGCCCGCCGCAGCCGCCGTTTGCATGATGGATCTCTCGGTCGAGGCTGAGGCCTTTGGCTGCACGCTGGCCTGCTCGCAGGATGAGGTGCCCACCGTGACAAACATTCTGATCTCGGATGAGGACGAGGCGCGCGCGCTGGATATTCCCGCCGTGGGCGCGGCACGCACGGGCCTTTATATCAAGGCCGCTGCCGATGCCAAGGCGCAAATAACCGATCGCCCGGTGCTTGCTGGCATGATCGGTCCTTTTTCGCTGGTCGGCCGACTGATGGACGTCACCGAGGCGCTGGTCAACTGCATTGCGGACGAGGATTTCGTTTACGCAGCCTTGGAAAAGGTCACGCCCTTTCTGATCAACTATGCCCTTGCCTACAAAGAGGCGGGGCTTGACGGGATCGTCATGGCAGAACCGCTTGCGGGTCTGCTCTCTCCCGCGCAGGAGAAAGAATTCTCCGCACCTTTCGTTAAGCGGATCATTGACGCCGTGCAGGACGATTCCTTTATCGTCATCTACCACAACTGCGGCCCCAACGTGCCGCTCATGACCGACTCGCTTTACGCAAACGGTGCTGCGGCTTATCACTTTGGCGACGCGATCAGCCTTGCCGATATGCTTGCCAAAATGCCCACGGACCGACCCGTTTGCGGCAATATTTCGCCCGCGGGCGAGTTTTTGGGCGGCACACCCGAGAGCATACGCGCGGCTGTGCAAGCTTTGATTTCCGAATGCAAGCAATACCCCCACTTTGTGCTCTCCTCGGGATGTGACATCCCGCCCGCAGCCAAATGGGAGAATATTGACGCGTTTTTCGCAGCGGCAAAGGAGGCGTTTTCGTGAGTATGACCGCGTCCGAACGCTTTGCCCGCTACCTTTCGGGCAAGGAAATTGACCGCATGCCCATGATCGAATGGGCCCCTTGGTGGCATCTGACGCTTGGCCGATGGCACGCGGAGGGATTGCCCGCAAAGTGCGCAAGCGTGGACGATATTCAAGGCTATTTCGGCCTTGACCGCTGCCTGCAGACGGGCGTATCTTACTTTACACCCGCCTCCCCCACGGTCATTCCCGGCTCGGGAATCGGCTGCATGGAGGACGAGGACGATTGGGCTCGCATTCGCCCGACGCTGTTCCCCGACGTGCGTACGGTCATCCCCGCAGCGCACTTTGATTGGCTGCGCGCCACGCACGAGCGCGGAGACACCTTGCACTTTTTTACGGTGGAGGGCTTTTTCTGGTATCCGCGCGTGCTGTTCGGCATTGAAAATCACCTTTACAGCTTTTACGATTATCCCGAGCTTTACAAGCAGATGTGCGAGGACTACTCCGACTGGCTGGTCGAGCTGTTTGACTATGTCTTCTCGCAGTTCCACTTTGACTTTATGAGCTTTGCCGAGGATATGAGCTACAACTCGGGCCCCATGATCTCTAAATGCTGCTTTGACGAGTTTTTAGCGCCCTTTTACCGCAAGATCATTCCCGTCATCCACAAGCACGGCATTCCCGTGTTTATCGATTCGGACGGTGACATTACCATGGCGGTGGATTGGTACGCAGAGGTGGGTGCTGACGGCATGTTCCCTTTGGAAAGACAGGCGGGCGTGGACGTTTCCACCTATCTTGACAAGCAGCCGGACATGGCCTTTCTCGGTCATTTTGATAAAATGTGCATGAAATTTGGAAAGGACGCCATGCGCGCGGAATTTGAACGCATTTTGCCCTCGCTGCAGCGCGGCAAGGTGATTGCCTCGGTGGATCACCAGACCCCGCCCGACGTCTCGATCGAAAACTACAAGATCTACGTAACCCTTTTGAAGGAATACGCCGCACGCGTCACGCACGCACATGGCAATATCACCCCCTGCCCCGTATTTGCAGCGCAAGAAAGGAGAGAGGCATGACCAACCGCGAAAGAGCCATGAATATTTTGCACTATCGCCCCGCAGACCGCATGCCCGCCGTACACTTTGGCTACTGGCCCGAGCTTTTGCTCGAATGGGCAGAACAGGGCCAAATCTCACACGAGCTTGCACTCTCCTGGGCGGACGGCAACGCTGCCGACAGCGAGCTTGATAAAATCCTTGGCTGGGATTTCAACTGGTATCGCACCGTGGGTGCATACAACGGTCTGCTCCCCACGTTTGAGCGCAAGGTGCTCGAGGTGTTGCCCGACGGCACGCAGCGCGTGCAAAACCACGACGGCCTGATCGAGCGCGTAAAGCCCGGCGTAACCTCAATCCCCTCGGAGGACGATTATCTGCTCAAGGACAGAGAAGCGTTCGAAACGCTTTATCGCCCGAAAATGCAATTCTGCCCCGAGCGAGTCAACTACGAATATTTCAAAACTTTCAACGACACGCGCGACCCCGACGTGCCCATCGGTCTGCACCTTGGTTCGGTGCTTGGCAACATCCGCTCCATGGTCTCTGTGGTAGGCATGAGTTACCTCATGTACGACGAGGACGAAGAGCTGTTTGCCGACCTGGTGGACACTTATGCCGAAATGCAATACAAGTGCGCCGCGGAGATTCTCAAAACCGGTGCGAAATTCGATTTCGCGCACTACTGGGAGGACATTTGCTTTAACTCAGGTCCCCTGCTCTCTCCTGCGATCTTTGACGAGCTTTGCGCCAAGCACTACAAAAAGAGAAATGACCTCTGCCACGCTTACGGCATTGACATCATTTCTCTTGATTGCGACGGCGTGACCGACAAGCTGCTGCCGACCTGGTACGAAAACGGCGTCAACGTCATGTTCCCCATCGAGATCGGTACTTGGGGAGATCAATTCGAGGCCGCACGTCAAAGGTACGGCCGCGGAATGCTTGGCGTGGGCGGTATGGACAAGACGGTCCTGCGCCTTGACAAGGCAGCCGTTGACCGCGAGCTGGAGCGATTGACCCGCCTTTCGGCACTCGGCGGCTTTATCCCCTGCCCCGACCACAGACTCATGCCCGGCACCAAGTTTGAGCTGGTGCAATACTACGCAGAAAAGATCAAAGAGATACGCATATGAGCAAAGAAGTTCGCATCCGACTCGGCGCCTCTGCCTGCGGTCAGAACGTGGCCGCATACTTGGCACGTGCAGGGTATCCTATCACCGCCGATTGCGGCGGCAAGGGCAAGTGCGGCAAATGCCGCATACGGCTTGCCTCGGGCGTGCTGTTTGAAAATCCCGAATGCACCCGCCCGGCAGTACCGGACAAGGACGGCTACTATTATGCATGCCGCGTTTACGCTGCATGCAATGCATTTGTGCTGCTGCCTGTACCCGAGGGCGACGGCCTGACCGATTTCGGCAAGCAGACCGACAAGCAAAGCTCCGACATCCCGGAACAATTCTTGGGTATCGCGCTGGATATCGGCTCCACCACGCTGGCGGCCGCCTTGGTGGACACACGAAACGGCAACGTGCTTGACACCGCCTCAGCACTCAATCCGCAGGCCTCGTTCGGTGCGGACGTGATCAGCCGCATTGAAGCCGTCATGCGCCGACCCGAGGCGCTTGCGCAAATGCAAAGTGCGCTGCTTGACAAAATCCGCGAAATGCTTGCGCAGCTGCTTGGTGACAAGAAGGCTGCGCGCATGACCGTGGCGGGCAACCCCACCATGCTGCATATTTTTGCGGGCATTTCTCCCACAGGCATAGGCGCTTATCCCTTCACCCCAGCCTTTACAGAAGCCAAAACCATACCCGGTGCGCAGCTTGGTCTGCCGGCAGGCTCGCTGACCCTGTTGCCAAGCATTTCCGCCTTTGTGGGTGGAGATCTGACGGCAGGCATGCTGCACGTGAATCTGACCGACTCCGAGCAGCCCACGCTGCTGATTGACATTGGAACCAACGGTGAAATCATTCTGTTTACGGGAAAGGCGCGCGGATCTGCTCTGTACGCCACCTCGGCTGCGGCAGGCCCCGCCATGGAGGGCGCAGGCATTGCCACCGGTATGGGCGGTGTTGCGGGCGCGGTTTGCGCGTTTCGCATGCAATCCGGCCGCCCGATCTGCTCCACGGTAGGCGACGCGCCCGCGCGCGGCATTTGCGGCAGCGGTCTGATCGATCTTGTCCGTGCGCTTTACGAGGCTGATATCATTGACGAAACGGGCGCTTTTACGGACGGCGACCAATTTATCTACGCCACCACGCAAAACGGCACGCCGCTTGCCCTTACGCAGGCAGACGTCCGTGCCTTTCAGCTTTCCAAGAGTGCCATTCGCGCAGGTGTAGATGCGCTTTGCGCGCACGCAGGCATCTCCCCCGACGATCTGGCGCACGTTTACCTTGCGGGCGGCCTTGGCTACTACATGAACGTGGATTCGGCCATTGCCATCGGCCTTTTGCCCGAAGCCTTCAAGACGCGCACGCAAAGCGTTGGCAATGCGGCCTTGGGTGGCTGCGTACGCATTCTGACCCATCCGGCACTCCTTGACGCGTTGGGCAAAGATGCCGCACATGCCAAGACGCTGGAGCTGAGCACCAACGCGGTGTGGAGTCAATCTTTTATGGAAAACATGATGTTTCCGGAAAATTGATTCCGTAGGGGCGATTCACGAATCGCCCGCGCCATAGGGATTGATTTGATTCGGGCGATTCATGAATCGCCCCTACAAAGCATCATGATTCTGTATTTTCACGGAGAATTGATATCCAAAAAGAATTTTTAGAACAACTGTTATCCGCCCCATCTCTCCCTTTTGCCGTGCACGAGTTTGCATGGCTTGATCCGTGTGACGTGCCGTTTGACGCGCGCGTGCGCGAGATGTGCGCCTCCAATCGCTGCGGGCTTTACGGCAAGACCTGGACCTGCCCGCCCGGTGTGGGCGAATGGGAGCAATTGCGCGACGAGTGCCGCTCTTATGCGCACACGCTGGTGTTCACCACCAAGCACACTTTAGACGATGACTTTGATTTCGAGGGAATTCAGCAGTCGGGCGTGCTGCACAAGCAGCTTGACCGTGCGCTGGCCGATGCGCTGCGGGCACAGGGCATTCCTCACCTGCTTTACAGCGCGGGCGGCTGCAGCCTTTGCAAGGCCTGCACCTATCCCGACGCGCCCTGCCGCTTTCCCGAGCGCGTGCACCGCTCCATGGAGGCCTGCGGCGTTGACGCGGGCGCGCTTTCCCGTGCCTGCGGCCTGCGCTACAACAACGGCCCGCAGACCGTGACCTATTTTTCGATGATATTGTTTTCATAAAAAACGGGAGGCGAAACGCCTCCCCTACAAATCTGTTTTGCATAAATGAACGTAGGGGAGGCGTTTCGCCTCCCGCTTTGTTATGAAATCATTCCCTTTTTCTTGGCATAAAAATGCGCGGGCAGGAACACGACCAGAGCCCCCAGGCACACGGTTGGCAGGTACAAGAGCGTGCTGACATACCATCCCGCTGCCTCGGAGATCTGCTTGAACACGATCAGGGACGAATTGCGCGGGCCGACGAAAAACATGTTGATACCGCCCTCGGACACCTTCCAGAAGATGCAGTTGATGCAGAATGCCAGCACGGCCAACGCCAAAAACGTAAATACCGCCGCGCGGTAATCCTTCCAGGTCTTGGCAAAGCGCCCCGACGCGATCAGATACGCGCCGATAAAGATCAGCATCATGTGCCAGACGAATGCGTGAATGGTCAAGGTCCAATGTCCGTGCACAATGCCCGACGGCTCGATAAACGCCATGATGCCGCCAAGCAGATTGAAGGTGGTCATAAACCCATACATGCCGTCGCGCAGCTTGCCCGGCTTTAAAAATGCCGCGATGACACACAGATACATGGGCACCGAGCACAGCTGGAACGGGAAAATGCCCCAGTTATACGCGTGGTCCTCCATGTGATAAAAGTAAAAAAGCTGCTTATACACCTCGGTCAGCATCAAAAACGCGCCCGAGGAAAACAGCACGATACGGTTGCCCTTCTCGCCCGTCTTGCGCAAAAGGTAGGCCGCAAGCAGCGAGACGGCAAGGCCAACAAATGTAAAAATAAGATGAAAAGGCCCGTAAGCCTTGGGTTTGGTCATTTCCCACGCGGTCATTTCAATAAACTTTTCCAAAAAAGCATCAATCACTGCACTTTCGCCTTCTTTCGTGTGGTTTCGTCATCATTATAGCACCGTGGCCATGACTTCACAAGCAATTTGGCCGACAATTAAGATATTAAGAATTTCGTTGACACGGTGACGGATCGGTGGTATAATGGAATTAGAAATTTTGTGCCGGACACGGCAGAACGGAGGCAGGCATGGAACTGCAAGGAAAAATCATTCACTTTTTGGGCGACAGCATCACGCAGGGATACGGCCCCAGCGCACCCGACAAGGTATATCACCAGCTGATCAAGCAGCGTTGCGGCTTGGCAGAGGCGAATAACTTTGGTATCGGTGGCACTTGCTTGGCTGACCGCTACACGCCCCTGGAAATCCCCGAATTCAACGCGCACTTTATCACGCGCGTGGGGGATATGCCCGAAAAGGCGGACGCCATCGTTGTCTTTGGCGGCACAAACGATTTTGGTCACGGCCAGGCACTCCTGGGCACGCCCGACGACCGTACCCCCGAGACCTTCTGGGGCGCGTGCCACGACCTGTTCTCGACGCTGATCGCAAAGTACCCCACCTGCCCCATCGTGGTAGTCACCCCTCTGCACCGCTGGTACGAGTACGTTCCTCAGACCCGCACCTCGCGTGACGGCAGCGTCACGCAGACCACCATTCTCAAGGATTACGTAGACATCATCAGACAGGCAGCAGAATACTATTCCCTGCCCGTTTGCGACCTCTACGCGGCAGGCTCTATTTGCCCCGAGCTGGAGGCGCACCGCATAGCATATTGCCCAGACGGCCTGCACCCCAACGACGCAGGTCACGAGATCATCGCATCCCGCTTGATCAGCGTGCTTGAGAGTCTGTAAGCAACTGTACAAATTAGCAAAGAATTCAGAAAAGCAGAAGTCACAAGACTTCTGCTTTTGTTATAAGGGGGAACGAAATTTTTATATAACAGTTTGCTCCCCTTTCATTATGCGTCAATCTTCATCCCTTTGCTCCTGCACCTTTTGCTTGACCCAGGCAAGGGCTTCACGGTACTCGGGCGTATCTCTGACGCTGTCAAACCACGCCCATCTGGGATTTTCCAAGAGGTCACAGACGTACACGGCATTATAGCGGGACAGATTTACCATGGCAAACAACTTGTGCTTCTTGCCCTTACCGTCAATGGCATAATTCCAATCCTTGCTTGCCTTCAAGTCCGAAAACAGCTTGCCACCAATGCTGAGATAGGCATCAGGCAGCGCATGCGCTTCGCGGTACATAGCGACCGCCTCGCGGAAATTCTCCCATCCCTGCTCACTCTCACCGCAGCCAAACAGGCAGGCCGACATAACCAACTGCTTATAAGCGTAGAACATCTTCCAGCCGTCGGGCACGATCCCTCCGCCCAAGGCACGAATGTAGGCAAGCACCTCACGGTGGAACTGCACCTTTCCCTGCGGTCCTAACTGATCGGGATAGCGACGGTCCAACTGATCTGCCATGCTCTCCAACATTTCCAAGCCCTGTTGCACGTGCACCTGCTCCCAGTCGCCATGTGCCATGGCGCGCGCGATCAAGCAGTAGCGTCTGCTCCATCCCGAGTAAGGAGTCATGCTCAGCCAGGACTGCAGATCCTTTTCATCACAAATAGATACCATGACCTGAATGGTGGCGTTGCGATAGCGGGTCTCCAACAGCCTTGGCACCATCTTATCCACCAGCGGCATGTATTTGCGCAGTTTTGTCTCGTCAGCGGCAGCGTAATCCTTGATATCCTGCACCAAAACGTAGGCATATTCATCGTTTTCGGGATACTTGCGGCAATATTCCCTGATAAATTCGATGCGTTCTGCACCGTCCGAAATACTGTCAAGCGTCGGATAGAACGCCTCGTGCTCTTTTTGCTTGGAAGTCGTATCATTGGAAAGCAGGCTGTCCACGCTCACGCCAAAATAATTGGCAATTGAGGGCAAAAGCTCCAAATCGGGGTAACAAATGCCAATCTCCCAGCGCGAGACAGACTGCCCCGACACACCCAGTGCATCAGCGAGCGCCTCCTGCGTGATCTCCTTTTGCTTGCGGAGCTTTTTAAGATTTTCCGAAAAATTCAGTTTCATCAATAAAATTCACCTTTCAAAACAGATTTGAAGCGGCCCCTTCGACTATAGTATAGCAAATGCAAAATAAAAACGCAATATCACGCTGATTGAGAATCGGTGTCAAAATTGGTGATTTTTGATTTACAAAGAAACGGCGGGATTTCCCGCCGTTTTCCTGTATTCAAATCCTTTCGCCGGTTTGTCTGTAAACCTCGTCGAGGAACAACTCCTGCAATCTGTGCGCAAGCGCCCCGCCCTTGCCGCCGACCATCTCGCCGTCGATCTCGGAAACGTACAAAATATTCTTGGTCGTGCTGCACAGAATGACCTCGTCCGCCTGCATGACCTCGTCCACCGAAAACTCGCGCACCTTGACCGCAATGCCGTTTTTGTCGCAAAGCTGGTGGATGATCTTGCGCGTAATGCCGGGAAGCACCAAATGATCCAGCGGCGGCATGACCACAGCCCCCTCCTTGATCATGAGAATGCTGCTGTGCGCAGCCTCGGTCACGCGTCCGTCCCTGTGCCAGAGCACCTCGTCCGCCCCCGCGCGCGTCGCCTTCTCGGACGCGAACACGTTGGGCAAAAGGTTGGTGGTCTTGATATGGCAGTACTCAAAGCGCAGGTCTTGCACGCTGATCAGCTTGACCTTCTTATCCTTGGGCGTCAACGCGATCGGCTTTGCAAACATGATCAGATTGGGCACGGCTCCCTCGGGATACTCGTGCTTGCGGGGGGCCGCTCCGCGCGTGACCTGCAAATATAACATATGCGTGTCACCCTCGGATGCGTCCAGCAGGCGGCAAATCTCGCCCTTCAGCTGCTCGCGCGATATGGAATACGCAATATCGGTCAGAGCGCAGCTGTTGTAGAGCCTATCAAGGTGCAGATCCAACGCAAAGGGCTTGCCGCCAAGCACCAGCACGGCGTCGTACACCGCGTCGCCAAAAAACACGGATCTGTCGGAAAGCGGGATCATCATCTCGTCAAAATTCCCGATCTGTCCGTTATAATATGCTTTTGTTGCCATGTCACACACCTCCCGACAAACAAACACCCATTATTTTAGCACAAGAGGATAGATATGTCAAGATTGAACCCCCAAATCGTCTGTTGCGCTGATTGGCAACCAATGCAAAATAGGGCTGCGCCAAGCAACTCGGCGCAGCCCTTTCGGCTTGATGTTTACTTAATAATATCTCCCACACCGTTCAGCACGTATTTGGGGCGGTAGGGGAAATTGTTGATATCCTCGCGCGAGGTCACGCCGCTGAGCACCAGCACGGTATCCACGTTGGACTCAATTCCCGCGATGATATCGGTATCCATTCGATCGCCGATAAACGCGATATCGCTACTGTGGCAATCCAGCATGCGCAAGCCGTGGCGCAGCATCAACGGGTTGGGCTTGCCCACGAAATACGTCTTTTTACCGGTTGCGATCTCGATGGGAGCCACCAGCGAGCCGGTAGCAGGCATAACGCCCTTTTCGGTCACGCCGATCGTGTCGGGATTGGCTCCGATCAGCTTTGCGCCGTTGTTGACCAGTGCAATCGCCTTTTCCAGCTTTTCAAAGCAATACGTGCGCGTCTCGCCAATGACCACGTAGTCGGGATTGATGTCGTTCATGTAAATGCCCTTGTCGTACAGCGCTTTGGAAAGTGCCGCTTCACCGATCACGTAAGCCGTGCAGCCGGGGGCTTGCGAATGCAAAAACTCGGCAGTTGCCATGGCGCTTGTGTAAAAATGATCGGCAGAAATGCTCAGGCCCATGCGCTCCAGCTTCATGCTCAGCTCATGAGGCGTTCTTTCGGGGCTGTTGGTCAGGAATACGAATTTCTTATCATGCTCCAGCATCCACGTGACAAACTCACGAACACCGTCCAAGATCTCGTTGCCGTGATAGATCACGCCATCCATATCGCATATAAAGCCTTTTTTGTTCAGAATTTCCTGCATTGTTCCACTCCTATGCATCATATTACTGCCATTATATCACGGTTTTTCGGAAAATTCAAGAGAAATATTCATCTTTTGTAAAACGGATCAGGGATGCTGCGCTCACATGTCAAGCCTCTGTCTCGTCACCTGTCCCTGCCTGTGGTCCCATCATCTGATTTTGACCAATCGCCCGACGTGGACCAGATCTGCAAATCGGGATTTGCAGAACAGCTATGCTCACTCTCGCCCTTCCACATATAGAAGTGGTTATGCGTCACGGCAATGCAATTATACTTATGCTGCACCAGATGATCTTCTTTTACGTAGGTCAGAAACTCAATCAGCTCCTGTATTTCCTCGCAATTTGCAAAAATCGCAACCTCGTCAAGCTCAACTTCCTTTTGGTTTCCTTGATGATCTGTCAAATGCGTATATGCTTTCATGATATATCGTCTCCACGTTGAATTTCAAATAAAAATCTTTCATCATTTGCGCAACTGTACTCTGCCACCATTGCATAGCAAAGCGCGCGGATTCTTTCCATCTCCTCTGCGCGTCTTGTCGGCGGATACGTGTCAAGCTCCTCTGCCATGGAGCAGATACGGTGCATCTCGGTATCTTCCCCTGTTCTGCGCATGATGGGCAGGTAAAACGCCATGGCTGCGTCGGTAGTGGAAATCTTGCCTTTTTCAATCAATTCAAGCATCCCCAGCATTGCCGAAGCAAACACAAGATTTGTGTTGTCTGCCCCAATCGTCAATTTTTCCGTTTGTTTCATATCCATATTTTTCTAAATCAATTCTGTTCCGAAATGCGCCACTTCATGGACCGTGCGATCACGTACGAGCCATGCTTGATCTGTTCCATATCCACAAACGCATCGTCCGCCCACACGATCCAACGGTTTGGATCAAAAGTCACCGCGGTGTGGAAAATATCCCCCTCTGCGCCCTTGATCTGCCACTTGTACAGATCCTCAAATTCGATTTCCACAACGGCGTTCCAAATGCTTGTCACCAAGATTTGCAGCGTCAGCTTGGTTTTGTCGGGCTCAAAATCCACACGGTTTTCACTTGCCGTAATGCCGTTGTGGGAATATTGCAAACCGATAATATATCCATCGTGCAGAAAATTGGTTTTTTCAAGAAATACCCGAATATCCTCGGGGGTTTTGATGGTTTGGTACATGACAACTCTCCTTATTTACTCTTTTCTACCACATCTGCGCGTAACAGGGGACGGAACCGTGTAACATTGCCGCGCCCTTGGGGCTTGCAACATCACACGGACCCGTCCCCTGTTACACTTGCATGCCCCCGCTGCATCACGCAATCGGGATATTTTCCAATATTTTTTTGTCCAACACCCACGGTAGGGTCGCGCCAAAATCGATCTGTACCACGGGTGCGCCAAACGCCTTTTCGACCATCATGGACTCCTCACTAAACCACACCTTGAAATCCTCGGTTACCCCGCACGCCTCCCCCGGACGTAAGGTGATCATGTGATCGCCATGCTTCTTGCCCCTTACCACCTTACCGCAAACGTGCAACCATCCACCGCAATACACGCTTCCGTCACGATTGCGATTATACACAACGCTTTCGGTGATTTTTGTCAGGTCCACGCCCAAATTATCAAAGAAATCACGCACCTGCGCGGGTAACCTATCTACGACCTTCTCGTAATTGGCACAATAATCGCACTTGCAGCGCGAAGTCACCGGCGTCAGGGTCTTGTAGATCTCGCGCGTCTTTTCCACGTCCACGTCCACGACGTAATCGCCAAAGGTAAAGCGCGTCGCGCGCTCCGAAAAGCTTTGGTCGTCAATGCACTTTTGCAAAATATACTGCCGCATGCCGTGATATTTATGCCCCTCGTGCTCATGATCGGCGGTAAAGTCGCGGATCACGACAAATCCCGCCTGCAAATACATATTCAGAATGGCTTCAAAATCCGCCTTTTCGGGATACAACGGCCCCTCGGTCAAGTACACCTCGGCATGGGTAAATCCCCTTCTTTGGGCGTCCTCCAAGGCGTGCTGCAAAAGTCTTTCCCCCATGCCGCTGCCCACAAAGGCGGGGGCGATCAGCATATCCACAATGGCAAGGATCTTGCTGCCCGCGGGGGCTGTGGGCACGGCGCGCTCCTGCTCGGAAATTCCGAGCGCGAAATAACTTTCCTTGTCCTTGCAGTTGATATAGGCAAGGATATCGTTCCCGAAACACGCGCAGTAGCCGGTCATGGTACCCTCGGTGATCAGCCTTTCGACAAGCGCGCGGTAATATGCATGCATCTGTGCGTCGTGATAGCCGCGGAAACGGAAATTGTTCACCACGTTCATATAATCGATCTCATAGTCGTACTCGGTGCTGTAATTGATCCATGCAGGTCCACACGCATACCTTCTGCAAAACTGATAGTATGCGATCCATTCGTGCCGCCAAAGCTTGTGATACGTGACCTGCTCATCCACGATGCGCGCTTTGAGATCATTTGCCGCGCTGTCTCCCAGCAGATGCAGTTGGCTGTCCAAAAATTCGTACAAATTGCCATGCACTCTGACCTCGTTGCTCAAAAGATCAAACAAGGGCGCCTTGCAGGGCGTGACGCCGCGCTTGAGCGAATCGTATTGCTTAGCAAGCTCGTAAGCCGTGGTCAGCGAGGACACAAAGCCCTCGGTATCCCCTGCCTCGCGGCACATCTCGGCTTGCTGCGCATACGAGCTCCAATGGCTTTCAAGATATGCAACGTCCTCGCCAAGCAACGTTTGCGTGATCACGCGGTATGCCTCCAGGGACTCGCGTGTGCTATAGCGCCGAAGCTCGGTACACAGCGCATACATCGCCTCGCGGATCTTTTGCTGCCCATGGCGGCGTTTGTCCTCTCCTTGCAGCACAGCAGCCTGATTGGCGGGATCCTTCAAGGTCGCAGCCAGCCTTTCCGCATCTTCCATTCGCCCAATCGCACGATATGCGCGCACCAGCATGACAGTGTAGGTCTCGTTTTTGGGATACCGATAGTGCAGCTTTTGAAAATGCTGTATCGCCTGATCCAGATAGACCCGCCCTCTCCCCTTAACGCGGGGATCCACGTCACGCTCACCGAGGAACAGCTCGTCGCACGCGCGGCGGTAAAGGAAGGTCTCGTCATCCGGAAACTCCTCAAGCGCCTCCAGGGATACAAGCAGCGAAAGCTCCTCGTCAAAGGCAAGCTCGTTTTGGAATTTTTTCTCAAGCAGCTGCCTGCGGTTGCCGCCCAGCAGCTCGTCCACGCCAACGCCCAACGCCTTGGAAAGCGGCAAGAGCAGGCCGATATCCGGCAGGCTTTGCCCGGTTTCCCATTTGGAAACGGCTTGCGCGGACACGCTCAGCACCTGCGCCAACGCCTCCTGCGTCATTCCCTTTTGCTTGCGGCTGCGGCGGATGCTCTCGCCTATTGCATTCGAATTCAACTGTTTTTCGGACATGTGCGCCTCCTTGAACGGTTTCTGATTTCATTATAGCATAAGGCTTTTACGATTGCAATAGAAATATGGGATATACGTATTCAACCGACGGTTGTTTTTGCAGCCCCAAAAAGCATCCTCTGCTGCAAAGAAAAGGAGCTGCCTCAAGCGCACTTGAAGCAGCCCTGTATTCGTTTTTCTTTCGCGGATCATTCGGAAACGACGTAACCACCGATTTCGATCACGACCTTGGGATAAGCCTCGAGGGTATCGGCAGCCCAAGCCACAGCCGCATCAAAATCCTCCTCCAGAACCGCTATGACCACGTTACCCGTCCGATCATCCACATACCATTCGGTCACCCTGTAGCTAAGTAACTCCATGGTCTCCACCGTTTGATCAGCATACGCCTTCAGATCCGACATGGAATACTCGCCATAGTGATACACCACCACGCTCTTGTACAGGTCAAGCACCAAGGATATCTCGCTCATTTCCCGATCGGTGGGCGCTACCAGTCTGACGTGCAACCGATTGTTTTCAATATAGCATCCGCCGTAATACGCGGGATAATCCGTCACGTAGCCTTGGCTTAAGAAATACCTTGTCAGTGCATCGCTCGCCTTGACCGCCTGCTCCTGGTTCTTCTCCAACGTATTCAGATCGACGTACTTGAGCTCATAAGCGTTCTTATGCGGCATATACGACACGTTGACAAAAAGGGTTTGTACGATCTCCCCGCTCTCCGTTTCCAGAATGCTGATCGTGATATCCGTGGGCTCTTCAAACCATCCCGTGACCGAAAATGAGCTTTCCCCCTCAAATCCCTGCGCATATACGTTATAGGCCACCATCACGTGCTCGTCCATCCCTTCCACAACCTTGCCGTTATAGGAAACAGAGAGCTCGTATCTTGCAAACAGCGTCTCGTCGCTTTCTGTAGCGCCGGACGGACGCACCTTGAAGTTAAATAAAGGCATATCCACGCCAAATATATTGTTCTGTCCGACCGAAGAACTCAGAACACTCAGAACGCTGTTCTCCGCTCCCAACTCAGTCAGCTCTCCGTTTTCGGCATATGCCGTGATCACAAAGCCTGATGCGATATCGTCATCCGGCGGATCGTCGGAAAACGATCCCCCGAGCAGCACGCTCCCGGTAATCACCAAGCAGACACAAGCAGCGACCGTCAGCCATTTGATCCAAGCGCTCTTTTTCCGACACATCTTCTTTGGGGCGATGGTTTGCACCTTTTCGGCAGGGGCAGCTCTTTCGATCAACGCGGGGTCAAGACCGCCGAGGCTTTCATAAATATTTTTATTGGTCATACGTCAAAGCCCTCCTTTTTCAAAAACTCTTTCAGCTTTTTTCTTGTGCGGAGCAAGAGGACGGTAACCGAGCTTTCCTTCATACGAAGGTCCCGTGCGATCTCGGATATGGAGCACGAGTACCAATACCTACGCACAAACACGATCTGAGCCCGATCGGAAAGCGACCAAACGAATTTGTTCAAGGCATCCCTCAAAGCAACACTCTCACCCACGTCCTCTCCGTTATCCCCCGAGGGGATACACTCGGCAAGCTCGTCGAGCACAAGCGCCACCCGACCGCCGCGCTTTTGTGCGTGGTACTGCTCATAACGGTCAAGGGAAAGCTGACGGCTGATCATTCCGACGTATGGCTTGAGCGAATCGGGGCGTTTCGGCGGAATGGTATTCCACGCTTTGAGAAGCGTATCGTTGACGATCTCCTTTGCATCTTGGTCATTTTCAAGAATGCGATATGCGATTGCATAGCAGTAGCTTCCGTATTTCCTTTCGGTCTCACAAACGGCTGATTCCGAGCGTGCAAAATACAGATCCAGGATCTGCTTATCATCCAAAGCTCTCACTCCTTTCATGCATTTTTGAAGGCCCTTCACTTATAAAAACGGAAAAATGACCGTGCATACTACATGTCAAATTGAAATTTTATCAAAAGCGCATCCGTCAAGATTCCTTGGCGAATGCGCCTTTAGCTACTCTGCAGAGTTGCTTTCCACCCAGATCGGAGAGGTCCAACCAAAGCGGCCGTCGGCAAGCTCGACGCGCAGATAGAAAAAATCGGTTGCGTTTTCCTGCTTGTAATCCAAAATCAGCTCGGACGCGGCAGTCAGCGCCACGTAATTGCGGCAGTTCTTGACCAGCGTCACGCGCCCCACGGGCACATCGGCCTTGACGCAATAGAAAATATGCAGCTCGCGGCTTGCGGGACGGGTGATGGCCTTTCCCATGTAGTGGCCGTTGATGCGGAAATCGATCTCCATGCGGCCGTGCATCTCGCCCGTGCTCTGGCCCATCATAAAGGCATACGTGCGCTTGGCAGAAAGCGCCTCGAAAATGGCGGCGGGGGTATTCTCGGTTGCCCACACACCCGTCACGCCCGGGTACTTTTGCGGATAAGGCAACGCGTCGTTCACGCGCCCATTCATGCCACTGTGATCATCCGAACCGCCGATCACGCCCATTTTTGCGCCCTTGCGCAAGGCATCCTGCCAAAAGCCACCCTCACAGCACGCGTAGGTTGCGCCCGCGGGATTGCCCATATACTCTGCCGCGTCACCGCGCGAAATAACCTCGATAAAGGGTGTATGCAACTCGACGGGCAGCGCGATAAAATCGGCGTTAGAGGTAAAGGAATAGGTATCATGCGGGCAGGCGATCACGTCGTCGCGCGCAAGCAGCGCAACAAGCTCATCCTCGGTGATCTCGCCGTCGCGCACACCGCGCACCATTTCCGCATCTGCATCGCGGAAATACAGCACCAGATTGTTATAAAACGGATACGAATCGCGCTCGTAGCCAAGCAGCGTGGAAAACTTGCCCGGCTCGCAATACTCGGCCGCCTTTGCGCGGATCAGATCCCATTTGGATGGACATCCCTCCCACAGCGCGGGTCTGCCCACACCGCCGTGGTCGTGGTCGGTCAGCACCGCGAAATCAAGGCCCGCAAGGTCGCGGATATTGCGAAAATAGGTATCAATATCGGGTCTGCCGTCCGAAAGATTGGTGTGTCCGTGCATCTCGCCTACCAAAGCAATCAACTCGGGTTCGGGCGGGTCAAGGCTGCGCCATGCGGCATTCAGATCCGCGCCCGTAGCGTCTGCCTTGCAGTACACCGCATCGGTAAAGGCCTTGGATCGGTTGGGCGTGTCGTATCTCTTGGCCAGATATTTATTCGGATGATTCATGTCTGCCTCCTATAAGCTGATCCAGGTAGGCGCGCAGCTTGTCAGCGTCACCGTCAAAGACGACTCCCTGCATGCCGAGAGCCTCGGCCGCCCGAACGTTTTCGGCGCGGTCATCCACGAACACGGTCCGGGCGGGATCAAGCGAAAACTTTTCGCAAATATGCTCAAAGATATCGGCATTGGGCTTGGTCATACCGCAAACTGCAGAAAACACGCAGCCGTCCACCAACTCAAGAATGGGAATCTCGTGCGCGTGCGCGGCAAAATACGTCGAAATATTGGAAAGCACGTAAATCGGCGCGCCGTAGGTCTCTTTGACGTGCAAAATCACCTCGCGCATGCCTTCCACCTCGGGGATGTTGTAAATCCAGTTGTAGTAAATGTTCTCCACCGCGTCACCAAGCCGCACGGGCACGCGGGTCTTGATATCCGCTACCACCTCGGCATCGGTGATCGAGCCCGCGTCCAATTGATCCCAGTATTTGCGGTCAAACACAATGTGCGCCAGCAGTGCGGCCTCCACGGGGTCAGACACGTATTTCCCCACCATATAGGACGGTTCAAAGCGCACGAGCACCTGACCAAAATCAAAGATCACGTTTTTCATTGGCCCATCTCCGCTCTTTCCCTTTCGCGCTCGCGCTCAAAGCGTTGCTTTTTGGCAGCCTCCAGCCAGCGCACGGCACCCGTGACCACAATGATGGCCATGGCAATACCCGTACAGATCTTGACCGCTGCCAGCATATTCTCCATAAACAGCTCCTGCTCACCGCTGAACAGATAGAACATGGTGTAATACAAGCGGCTTCCGGGCACCAGCGGCAGAAGCGTGGGGATCATGAACACGGTAGTGGGGGTTTTGAGCACGCGCGCCATGATCTCGCAATACACGCAAGGAACGGCGGTGGCGACCATGTTGGTAATCAGCGGATCTATGCCGAATTTATCCCCGATCAGCATCAGCACGCAGGAAATCACGCTACCTATCATGGCCCAGAGCAGCTTTTTGGGCGGAACGTCAAAAATGACCGCAATGCCCAAAAGCGCTACTGAGCAGGCAATCGTACTGTTGATTATGTCAAGCCAGGTCATACGATCCCTCCTATCGTCAGCCATGCAAGGCCATAGCCTGCTGCAATGATGGCTGCTGTGAACAATGCCTGCGCAAAGCGCAAAAGTCCCGAAACCATATCGCCGCCGAACAGATCGCGCAGCGAGGTACCCAGCGCAAGGCCGGGGATCATGAGCATGATGGTACCGATCATGATCATATCGGGGTGTCC
Source organism: uncultured Clostridium sp. (assembly GCA_964501175.1). Classification (GTDB taxonomy): domain Bacteria; phylum Bacillota; class Clostridia; order Oscillospirales; family CAG-272; genus SVQP01. The sequence continues at coordinate 5,100 of CAZCRV010000001.1, read as the reverse complement.
GCCCGGAATGGCAGCGCATGAAAGCAACGCCAAAGCGCCCGCCACGAATGCCGTGACAAAGGTTTTGAGCGTGCCGTTGACTTTTTTGGGCGTATGTAAATTGAACACCATGATCACCACGCCGATCACGGCCGCGATCAGACCGTCCATCCAGCCGCCACCAAAGAACATGGCAAAGCCGCCCGCGGCAATGGCTGCGCTTACGTGCAGCAAAAGCTCGGAATACGTCTGCTTTTTGCAAATGCGCGCCACCTCTGCCTTGACCTCCCAGGGGTCCTCAGGGCAAGCGCACAGTCTGCGCGAGAGCGCGTTGAGCTTTTCAATGCGCACAAGGCTGTTGCCAATGCTGCCCACCTTGCGGATCTGCGTATAGTGATCGCCATTAGGCCCCTCCGAGGTCACGCCGACCAGCACGACGATCGAAAACACGTCCACGTCGTGCGCACCGTAGGCAAAGCAAAGCCTTTCCACCGTGTCCTCCACGCGGCGCACCTCCGCGCCCGCCTCCAAAAGGTGGCAGGCAATATCCAGTATTGTATCCAGCACGTCGTCGAAATCGTACGAAGGTGCCGTGCTGACTGATTGTTGCGTCATAATCTTCATCACTTTCTGCAAAAGAATATTTATATCATGAGTATAGCACAGAAGCTCCTCGTTGTCAAACAGAACTTTACAAAATGTTCACCATTCGGGAAGGATAATCCGATATAATGATATTGAAATAATATGTTGTGAGGTGTTTTTGAAAATTGTTTGAAAAGACGGTATTACTTGAGAAGATCAAGGAGGCGTTTGCCGCTGTCATGCCCGTCACGCTGATCACCATTTTGCTGGTTGTGACCATCTCGCCCGTGCATACGGGCACGTTACTCTCCTTCTTGCTGGGTGCTGTGCTGCTGATTATCGGCATGGGACTTTTCTCTCTGGGATCGGACATGTCCATGATCCCCATGGGTGAGTACATCGGCTCGCAGATGACCAAGTCGCGTAAGATCTGGCTTGTGGTCTTTCTCTCCTTCTTCGTTGGCTTTCTGGCCACCATTTGCGAGCCCGATCTGCAGGTGCTCGCGGGCTACGTGCCCACAGTCAAGCCCTTCGTCCTGACCGCATCGGTCGGCCTTGGCGTTGGCATTTTCCTGGTTGTTGCCATGCTGCGCATCCTGTTCAAGGTCAAGCTTTCGCTGCTTTTGTGGATCTGCTACATCGGCGTATTTATCATGGCATTCTTCATCCCGAAGAACTATTGGGCAGTTGCCTTTGACTCGGGCGGCGTGACCACGGGCCCCATGACCGTGCCCTTTATCATGGCACTTGGCGTGGGCGTTGCCTCCAGCCGTTCGGACGGCGCTGCAGATAACGACTGCTTCGGTCTTGTCGCGCTCTCCTCCATCGGCCCGATCTCGGCTGTCATGATTCTCGGCCTTTTGGTGGGCGGAGACATCGTGCCTCCGGATCTCTCCGAGGTAGAGATCATCACACAATCCAATCAGGTTCTGATGCCCTTTTTGCAAAAGCTGCCGCATCAGCTCTGGGAGGTGCTGATGGCGTTAGGGCCCATTTCGGCAGGATTTTTCTTGTTCCATCATATCTGTGCCAAAAAGCCCGGAAACGCACTTTCCAAGCGTGCGCTGCAAAAGATCTTGGTCGGCCTTGGTTATACTTACGCAGGTCTTGTTCTGTTCTTACTGGGTGCTAACATAGGCTTTTCTCCTTGCGGATATCAGCTGGGCGTTGCTCTTGCAAATCCGAGTAAGGGAATTCTGCAATACATCATCATCCCCATCGGTGCCGTGGTGGGCTACTTTATCGTGCAGGCAGAGCCCGCAGTGCACGTGCTGACCAAGCAGGTCAATACCGTGACCGCAGGCGCGATCTCGCGCAAGGTGGTGCTGCGCTGCCTTTCCATCGGTGTTGCTTGCTCGATCGCACTTGCCATGATACGCGTGCTCAGCGGCATCAACATCATGTGGTTTTTGATTCCCGGCTATGCCATTGCGTTGGTTTTGACCCTCATCGTGCCCTCGCCCTTCCCCTCGATCGCGTTTGACGCGGGCGGAGTGGCCTCCGGCCCCATGACTGCGGCATTCCTTTTGCCCTTTGCAATGGGCGCTTGCCGTGCGGTTGGCGGAAACGCGGCAACTGACGCGTTCGGTGTGGTTGCATTCGTTGCCATGACGCCGCTGATCGCGGTACAGATCCCCGGACTGATCTGGCACATCCGCAACGCAAGACTCAAGAAGACGACTCCCATCGAGGCAGAGTTTGTTCCCATGGATGAGGAAGACATCATCGATTTGTAAGAGGTACAGGATATATGAAAGAACTCAATCTGTTAATGATTATCGCGCGCCAGAAGGATCACGCGGCATACGAGAAATACTTTTCCCGTCACAAGCTTGCAGCTTACGCCACCGTGCCCTGCCATGGTACTGCGCAGAATAAAACGCTGGACCTGCTTGGCATTGAGCAGACCGAAAAAATCATGCTGACTGCCGTGGTGGGAAAGAAGCAAACACAAGACATTCTTGCAACGCTGCCCGACCAGATGGAAATCGATATCCCCGGCCGCGGCATTGGCCTGATCATTCCCCTGAACAGCATGGGTGGCCTTCACTCCATGCAGGTTTTGACGGGAAGCTCAGAAGCAGAGGAAAGAGAGGTTATTAAAATGGAATACAATACACATCTGATCGTAGCCGTACTCAACAAGGGCTGCTCCGATATTGCCATGAAGGCAGCACGCGAGGCGGGTGCCGGAGGCGGTACGGTCATCCGTGCCAAGGGCACGTACGGCAAGGGCGACGAGCACTTCTTCGGTGTGACACTTGCAGAGGAAAAGGACACCATCCTGATCGTTGCAACCGAGGCGCAGCGCCGTCCCATCATGCAGGCGCTGGTCAACCAGGCAAAGGAAACGCCCGAGCTTGGCACCGTGACCTTCTCGCTCCCCGTATCCGACACCATGGGTCTGCGCCTGGATCGCAGATTCAATCCGCAGAATTAAATAACAGCCCGGTTGGGCTGTAGAAATAGCGGTAAAATAAAACAAAAGCAGAAGTCTTTGATTAAGGCTTCTGCTTTTATGATGGAAATATTACGCGCAAAAACCGTTCGGATTCGCATTCTCCCCCCGGTGCTTGGCTCAGGGCAGCACCAAATATTCCCCCCTCCCGGAGGGGGGCTGTGAGAGTGATGCTGATTTTTAGTTAATTTCAACATACAAGTCATCTCCCATAGCGGTTAAGTGTTAAAGGAAGCAGACCTGCCTTCATCGCCCCCCTCCGGGAGGGGGGAACGCACAGCGCTGCCTTGGCCAAGCGCAGGGGGGAGAATGCGAATAGAATGGGTTTCTGACGCTGATGCAGCAACGGAAACCGAAATGGTCTTTCTTTTATTTGCAAAAAAGCAGGAATCTGCTCAAAATCGAACAAATTCCTGCTATATTTTCCGTTAGATCCGCAACCCGATGGGCGGTCTTTTATATTTATTCCAAAATCCCCGCATGCTGCAAAAGCGCGGTGATCTCCTTTTCATATTCCTCTTGGTGGTCAAGATAGCTCATACCGTGGGGTGAGCCCTCGAAAATGCAAAGCCTTTTGTATTCCGAGGTGCAGGCGGCATAGTTGCGCTCGGAATTGGAGGGCAGCACGAAATCGTCCGCCGCACCGTGTGCAAACAGCGTGGGGAGCTTGGCGTGGCCGAGTTCCCTTTCCACCTCCGCATCACCCAGGAACGCACCGCCGTAAATGCGGCAAAGCAAGCTTGCCACGGGCAGCACGATGGGTACGGGCAGCTTGAAATCGCTGCGCAGCACCTGCGCGATCTGATCCTTTGCCGAGGCAAAGCCGCAATCCCCGATCACCGCCTTGACCTGGGGAGGCAGGTCGGGCAGGCAGGAGGCAAGCAGCACGGTGGAGCAGCCCATAGAAACGCCGTCTAAGATAATGCTGTGGTCCTCTCCGTATCTCTCTACTAAGTACTTGGCCCAATCGCGCACGTCAAAGCGCTCCTTTGCGCCAAAGGTCAGATAATTGCCCTCGCTCTCGCCGTGTGCGCGCTGATACACGATCAGCATGGCAATATTTCTCTCGGCGTAAAAATTTAACACGCAGCCGAAATCCATCTCGCCCTTGCTGTGATATCCATGCACCAAAATCACGGTTGCGCGGGGATTTTCTGGCGCGAACAGCTTGGCGCAAAGCTTATGACCGTCGTGCGAGGTGATATACACCTTCTCATGCTCGGCAGCATCCAAGGCAGCCCAGCCCTTTTTGACGATCTCTACCTGCTTATCAAAGCCCTTTTGGCGAAGTCCCTCCAAGAATCTGCTTTGATGATCCGGGGAAGGATCGCTGCGTCCAAACGACTGCTTGAACAGCTTATGGATATAGGGTGCAGCAGCTGCCGCGGTGATTGCCGCAGCACCGGCCAGCACGCCCGCACCGATCAGCGTATAATGAAATGCGTTCATACTTTATTTCTCCTTGATTTTTCGGATCAGATCAGCTGCACGTTCTGTGCAAGCTCTCCGATCACGAAATTTGCCGCCTCGGGGGTTTCCAATCGCTCACCGTTGAAATACAAGCCTTCAATGCGGATATCTTGCACGCCGTGCTGCTCGCTAAGACCGCGGAAGATCGAGCAAGGCATGGGCATGGGCGCATCGGTCAGCACGTAAATATTCTTGAAGATGACATCGTGCACGCAGCCGTGCAGGCCGTCACGAGAAAACAATCCCATATCGTAGAGCGCGACGTTGAGAAGCACGGGCTGCTGCCCTGTGCTGCGATATTCCTGCTCCTCGCTTTGCTGATGCAGGTCACTTTGCTGATACTGCGTGTACTCCACGCGGATATTTTCAAAGGTGACGTGGTGGATCTCGGCACGGTTATGGTGCTGGATATCCAGCTGAATGGTAGAGCCGTGAATGACGTCGCAATCCGAGAACAGAATGTGATAAAATGCAGGCGCGTTGGTCTCGGCGCCGATCTCAAGTGCCCTGCCCCAATCGCACCAAAGCACGCACCCTTGTACCGTAATATTGCGGTTGCATTCGTCATCCCAGCCGCAAATGCCCTTGATGACCATGCAGTCGTCAAA